>CAIJYI010000040.1 GCA_903824855.1 uncultured bacterium
GTTCTGTCAGAATTTGTTCTTTTTTGGATTTTTGTTTTCCTAAAAACTTTTTTATTTTCCAAAATAACTAATTGCTTTTTTTTGGATTTTTGTTTTACTAAAAACATTTTTATTTTCCAAAATTGCTAATTTCTTATTGAACTTTTATTCCTTTTTTGTATCTATTTTTTGTAATCACTATCTGATTATTATTATACTCACTTGTCCTTTATAAACAAGTCCTTTAGTGTGGATAAGTAAATTTCCCTAAAGGACACACAAAACTACGGCTCTAATGAAAGCGATATTGGGCAGTGATCAGAACCGAGTTCATCGGTTAAAATATTTGTTGACTTTATTTTTGCAGATAAATTATTACTTACAAAAAAATAATCTAATCGCCAACCAACATTTCTATCGCGCGCATGTGATTTCATATCCCAAAAAGTATAAGCATCTTTTTTTGTAGGATGAAGGTCTCGGAATACATCAACATACCCATGAGCAATGACTTCGTCAATCCATGCTCGTTCTTCCGGGAGAAATCCGGTATTGTTTTCGTTTTCTTTTGGCCTTGCAAGATCTATTTCTTCGTGTGCGGTATTTATATCTCCACAAAAAATGATTTTATTGCCGTTCTTTTTCAATTTATTCACAAAAACAAGAAAGGCATCATAGAAATCGAGCTTGTATTTTAAACGTTTTTCTCCACCTCCACCGTTTGGAAAGTAAACATTTAGTAATGTAAATTTCGGATAATAAGCAACGATAACTCGTCCTTCGGCGTCAAATTCATGATTTCCGATTCCGTATTCGATTTTTTCAGGTTCTTCTTTTGTATATATTGCTACTCCGCTATAGCCTTTTTTTAATGTAGGGGAAGCGAAATAAGAGTAATAACCCTTTATTTTTGCAATTTCCTGCGGTAGTTGAGATTCTTCAACCTTGGTTTCTTGCAGACACAAAATATCCGGTTTTGTTTTCTCTATAAAAGGAAGAAAAAGTTTTTTGTTGTGTGTGGCGCGAATGCCATTTATGTTCCACGAGATGATTTTCATACTTATAGAATATAAGAGGGGAGAGAATTGAGCAAGGGCACAAAGTTGTTTGTTGCTCTAAAGATAATTATTAAACATTACAAATCAATTTTATTATCGGGTCAACTTTGTTTTCTTTTTAAACACTGATATAGTGTTTTCATTATTGGAAAAATAGTGGTCGACGGATCATAGGATTGAAATATAGAGAAGCTCTATTTCAGTACTAGAATCCGGCGGTCACATAATAAAGAATATGCAAAGCAAAGAATATTCAGTTGAAATAGGGGGCAAACAACTTGTTGCCCAATTTACAGACCTCGCGGACCAGACAAATGGTTCTGTTATCATGCGATATGAGGACACAACCGTCCTTGCAACCGCCGTTATTGGCGGAGGAGAAAGAGAGGGTATTGATTATCTTCCTCTCACTGTTGATTATGAGGAGCGTTTTTATGCTTCAGGAAAAATCCTCGGAAGCCGATATGTGAGGAGGGAAGGAAAGCCTTCAAATGAAGGAATTCTTTCAGGGCGCGTCGTTGATCGCACCATCCGCCCGCTTTTTGACCAACACATCCGCAACGAAATCCAAGTTGTCATCACAATCCTTTCTCTCGGAGAATGCGACCCTGATGTTTTGGCTGTTAATGCCGCATCTATAGCGCTTGCAACCTCAGATATTCCGTTCAACGGACCAGTTTCCGCTGTTCATATCGGAAAGAAAAGCAGTGCCTCAGATTTTATTATCAATCCTACCATTGCCGAAAAAGAACTTCCCGAGTTTGAAATGGATATGACCTTGTGTGGAAAAGATGGGAATATCAACATGATTGAGCTCGGCGGAAAGGAAATCAACGAAGAAACTGCGTCCCTCGCTCTTCTTGCCGGCGCTGTTGAAATCGAAAAAATTCAGAATTTCCAGAAAATGATCATAAATGAAATTGGAAAGAAGAAAATGGTCATTGAGGCAAAAACTCATTCCGAAGTAGTAAAGGCGCTTTTTGCCGATGCTGTCGGAAAAACACTAAAAGAAAAGCTTTATGTCGGACCCGGAAGCAAAATCGGTTATGAATTGGAGGCAGAATGGGGAAAACTCGTTGCAGAAAAACTTCCTGATGAAGACGTCGGAAAGGCAAAAGAATATTTTCACCACCAAGTAAATGAACTTCTCCACAAAGAAGCAATAAAAAATAATTGCCGACCGGACGGACGTGGTATGGATGAATTGCGAAATCTTTCAGCGAAAGCAGGAGGAATTTCTCCGGTACTTCATGGAACAGGCGTATTTTATCGAGGAGGAACACATGTTCTCTCTGTTCTCACCTTGGGTGGCCCAAAAGATTCACAAACAATAGACGGAACAGAAAAAGAGAAAACCTATATGCACCATTACAATTTCCCTCCATACTCAGGAGGAGAAACAGGAAGAATGGGCGGTACAAACAGACGTATGATTGGACATGGAGCCTTGGCTGAAAAAGCTTTGATTCCTGTTCTTCCAACAAAAGATATTTTTCCTTATACCATTCGCATCGTTTCCGAATCTATGGCCTCAAACGGTTCCACTTCGATGGCATCTGTGTGCGGTTCCACTATTTCACTCATGGACGGAGGGGTACCGATAAAGGCTCCTGTCGCAGGTATCGCAATGGGTCTTATGATGGAAGACGAAAAAACCTATAAGATTCTTATGGACATTCAGGGACCTGAAGACCATCACGGAGATATGGACTTAAAGGTTGCCGGTACCCGTGAAGGAATTACCGCAATTCAAATGGATGTCAAAGTCGACGGAATACCGGTAAAAATTCTCGGCGAGGCGTTTGCAAAAGCAAAAACCGCCCGATTACAGATACTTGATGTGATTGAAAAAGAAATTGCAGAGCCAAGAAAAGATATTTCTCCTATCGCACCAAAAATTCTTTCCATAAAAATTAATCCTGAACAAATAGGCGGTATTATCGGCCCCGGAGGAAAAGTGATAAACAAAATCCGTGAAGCCACCGGAACTGAAATTGATATCGATGAAGATGGAACCGTATTCATCACAGGAAAAACCGAAGGTGCAGAAAAAGCAAAGAGATTCATTGAAGGAATGACCCATGTATACAAACCGGGCGAAAAACATATGGGAAAAGTCATTAAGATTCTTGAGGAAGTCGGAGCTGTCGTACAATTCGGTATTAACGCAGAAGGACTTGTACATATTTCCGAACTTGCACCATTTCGTGTAAACAAAGTCAGCGAAATAGTAAAGGAGGGGGAGGAAGTGCCGATAATGATTCGCGAAATTGATGATCGAGGAAAAATGAGACTCTCAATCAAACAAGCTGACCCTGAATTCGCTGCAAAAAAAGGAATTAAACCATCAGCACCGGGAGTTGGAGGATCCGGAGCATTCGGAAGCCGCCCTTCCGGAAACGATAGGCCAAGACCTCCGTTCCGTGGAGGAGACAGACCATTCACACCAAGACCGAGAGAATAAAAAAAATAAATCCCGCGACGCATAGGCGTTGCGGGGTTTGTTTTTTTTAAGAAGGAGAAGCTCAAAAGAAACTTGTCCACATTTTTAACGGTATACCGTTTCATATAAACAAAGTAAGTGATATTATAAAAGAAGGAGAGGGAGAAAACATTCGTGGGACAAACCAAAGTTCTCGGCACCGGAATAAAACAATCATTTACACTCCTCTCGTTTGTATGGATACGAACATACCGCAAAAGAAAAATTCAACAGATACTCAACCCCTGGATATTCAAAACCGGGTTCCTTTGGGTGTGCCACAAAAAGAAAAAACGTCTTACACTCCTTTAGATTTACAAAATAAGCTTTCTACAGCAAAAGATTTTCAGATACCCAAAAAACCAGAGCCTCCAAAAGAACAACCACAAATAGCCGCTACCGGACGGGTAGGAGATTCCCAAAATATCCAAAATAAAGAGCTCGGATGGAAAACCCTTACGCCAACCATAGATATCAAAACAGCAGAAATTACTCCTGAAAAGAAAAATGAAATAAAAAAACCCTCCCCAAAACCAGACCTGGAAGATCTTTCCTCTGTCGAGAATATTCGCACCTACAAAAAAGATGTCGCCGGAGCAATAAAAAACCAAAAAACATCCCTCGTTAGAATGGTTTTAGAGGAACAGCGCGTTCGCCAAGCAAAAGAAACAAACGAGTCACCAAAATCAAGAAAAAACTTGCCGCTCATTCTTTTTTCTCTTGTTTTTCTCATGCTTTCCTCCGGAATAATATATTATGCATTTTTTCGCCCGATTACTGACAGTGCAATTTTAGCAGGTTTGAAAATAACTCCGCTTATCCAGACTGAAAAAATGAAGGAAATTGACGTTACCGGAAAGACAATAAAGCAACTCACGAGTCTCGTACAAAGCTCATCGGATGCCAACAGTCTAAAATTAGACACTCTTGAATATATCTATTTTGTTGAAGATTACACTACCCAGTCTGCTTCTGGTCCAATAGTATCAAAAAAAATAATTGGGGTAGACAAGCTTTTTGAAGCACTCGGCATCATTGCTCCGGCAGACTTTCTTCGTTCGTTACAAAGCGATTACATGTTTGGTATTCATAATTTTGTAAAAGGTCAGAAATTTCTCGTTCTAAAAACCGATTATTATGATACGGCATTTGCCGGTATGCTTAATTGGGAAAGTACCTTACTTAAAGACATATACCCTTTGTTTGGGGTAAAACCGAATGAAGATTTAGGTGGCAGATCGTGGGTGGATGTTGTTACAAAAAACAAAGACACGAGAGTCTTGAAAGATTTCAATAATCAGACCGTTTTAGTATATATGTTTAAAGACCAAAATACTTTAATTATCAGCACATCAGAGGGAACTCTTTTTGAGATATCAAACCGCATAGACCTCCTTCGTGAAAAAAAATAATTAGAGAAGTATACAGCTATTTGCTCTTCGCTTAATATTTGTTAAGATAAATATATGAAAAACATTGAATCCTACAAAGTGGCACTAACACAGGAGTTAGCAAAACTTGAAGAAGAACTCGGAAGCGTGGGCCGTATTAATCCTGAAAACACTTCGGACTGGGAAGGTACTCCCGGTGATACAGAAAACATCGACTCGGAAGATGAGAATTCTCTCGCTGATAAATTTGAAGAATATGAAGAAAGAAGCGCTATCGAAGCGGAGCTGGAAATCCGCCGCAAAGAAGTAATGGCGGCTCTTCAAAAAATTGAAAAAGGAGAATATGGTATTTGCCGTGTTTGTAATGGAGAAATTGAAGATGATAGACTCGAAGCTAATTCCGCAGCCGAAACCTGTAAACAACACATTAACGATTAAACGATCAAGAATCCCCGGTATTATATAGTAAGCGAAAAATTATCGTTTAATATCGACCTTGTTTACCCGCCTCTCGAAATCCGGGTATTTAATATAAATAAATCTCCTGTCTATGGGTTTTTCAAAATGTTACAGCGCGCAAGCAGTCGGCTTGAACGCGCATATTGTGTGCGTCGAAGTGGATATTTCCAAAGGAATGGCCTCTTTTTCTGTGGTCGGCCTTCCTGATAAATCGGTTGATGAATCGAAAGACCGTATTTCAGCTGCAATAAAGAATTCCGGCTATAAATCGCCAAAAGCAAAAAATCAGAAAATCATTATTTCCCTCACTCCCGCAAATTTCAAAAAAGAGGGAACTCTTTTTGATCTTGCCATGTCTCTCGGCTACTTACTTGCCGGGGGAGAAATAAAATTTGATACAAAAAACAAACTCTTTTTGGGGGAACTTGGCTTAAATGGAGAACTCCGGTCCATAAAAGGAGCACTTCCTCTCGTACAAAAAGCAAAAGAGAAAGGTTTCACTGAAATTTTTCTTCCTTTTGAGAACGCCGACGAAGCAGCTATTATTGAAGGGGTTACTGTGTATGCCTGCAAAACCCTCAAAGAAGTTATTGAACATTTAAATATTATGGGAGCCGAAGAAGAAAAAGTGCTTCGTCGACCTCTCACACCTCATACACCGACAATAAAAACAAAAAATGATATCGTCTACGAATATGGGTTTGAAGATGTCAGAGGGCAAGAAACAGCCAAACGAGGATTAGAGATTGCCGCAGCAGGAAGACACAATGTCCTCATGTTCGGACCTCCCGGAACGGGGAAGACGATGCTTGCTCGCGCTTTCTCGCAATTACTTCCTGATCTATCTTTTGATGAATCAATAGAAATTACTGGAATTCATTCCATTTCCGGAACACTCAAAGTACCTCTCGTAACCACGGCACCATTTCGTGCACCACATCACACCTCATCCTACGTTTCACTTATCGGTGGTGGTGCTTTCCCGAAACCGGGTGAAGTAACACTCGCACATCGAGGAGTCTTGTTTTTAGATGAGTTCCCTGAATTTGAAAAACGCGTATTGGAATCTCTCCGTGAACCGCTTGAAGAAAAATTTGTGAGTATTTCACGCGCGAAAGGAACGGAAGTTTTTCCGGCGAATTTTATCTTGGTTGCCGCGATGAATCCCTGTCCGTGCGGATTCAAAGGCACCAAAAAAGAATGTGTTTGCTCCGCCGGCGATATTTATAAATATGAACGCAAACTTTCCGGTCCGATTATGGACAGAATTGATATATTTTTACCCGTTGCCGAAATTGATTACAAAAAACTTTCCGACAAAGTGCCGGAAGGAACTGACACCTCAAAAAATATTCGCGATAGGGTATTAAAAGCGAGAGAAATTCAGGAAAAACGGTTTGATGGAAAGCGAATCAATACCAATTCCGAAATGTCCGCAAAAGATCTTGAAAAATTCGCTCCGCTTGGAGAAAAAGAGAAAAACCTCCTCAACTCCGCTGCGACTCGCATGGGTCTTTCGCCTCGCGCGTACCACCGCATCATCAAACTCGCGAGAACGATTGCCGATTTGGAAGGAAGCGAGAATATTCAAGAAAAACACCTTTTGGAGGCGTTGGGATATAGAGAGAAGAAAGGATAAAAAACACAGTCTAAATTCTTGTGATATAATTATTTATTATGAAAAAGAAATTTATTTTTGCATCAATAATTATTGCGTTAGTCGTTTTGTTTGGCGCAGGGTATGTTCTCACACGAAAGGATTCAGCAGAAAAAATACAGTCGCCGAAACAAGAACAACCGCCAGCACCAGAACAGCAAAAAACAGAAGAAACCATAAGTATCGAAGACTGGAAAGATGAAAACCTCTTAACATGCCGAAGCGAGAAGTATGGGTATGAGTTTAAGTATCCGAAGAATTGGTATATGTATAATCAGGAACCCGAAAGTCGCCAAAACCGTCAGTATATTGCAACTACAACTTTATGCGAAAGTATAATAATACAGATCTCTGATGCGCCTCTTCATTATGGTTTAACCAGTGACAAGAAAAAGAATATGCAAAAAATCATTATTGATGTCAGGGATCAAGGTCGGTTGTTAAAAACAATATACAAAGGAGTGACATCGCTGGAAGAGTATTTTCAAAGAAACCAAAAAATATTACAAACCAGAACGAGTGTGAAAAACGGTACAATTTCCGAAGAAAAAGTTCTCTATTCAAAAAGAACAGACGATACTTCGGAGGCATGGATTTTTCATAAAAACATACTTTATGCAATACAATTTTCTCAAAAAACACCAACGACCTCTCAAGACGTTTTCCTTTCCAATCTTAAATTTCTAGAATAAAGTACACAAAAAACACCCCGCAATTGCGGGGTGTTTTGAGAAATTAATCCCAGAGTCTTGTGCTGTCGTGTCCGTGTCGTTGTAATGGGTCAGTATCCTTAGTGCCTGTCCAACCATAAGGATCAACCTGTAAACTATCCTCGTTTTTAACAGTGAAGTGCAGATGTCCGTCCCCAACGGTTCCAATCTCGTCTCCTTTTTGTACCGTTAAACCAATACTCTCCTCATCTCTTGAGGTCAAATGAAGATAATATGATGTGTATCCATTATCGTGTACGATTTTTAGATCATGTCGTGAGTTTCCTCCATATATCCACTCGTAATCTTGAAGCGTACCGCCTGCGGCCGCCAGAACGGGATCATTATTATCAGCAGGAAAATCATACCCAGTATGGCCACTATAAAAAAGATAGTTGTTATATTCACCGCCGGTATAATGACCGTTTATGGTAAACACCCCTTCTCCATCTTGCATATATCCATAAACTCCATCATCAAGCAACGAACCATACTCTTCGTCTCCTATCTCACCTGTATACGCCATAACGGAAGTACTTACACTGTCATGATCCATCACTGATGAAATATCAGCCGTATATGCTCCTCCTGTCAGTGGAAACCCAATAAAAGGAATATTCCAAATAGGAGAAGAAGGCGTACCGGTATTTATCAACTTCACCGCATCATGCAGAGTATACACGCCTCCTGACCACGAAAAGGTGATAAACCACAAGTCACTACCATAAGGACAAGAACCCGGCTGTGTATACGACGTTTGAAGAATATAGGAGATAGTGTCTCCTGGGTCGGCTGATTCAGACGAACTGCCGTTCACATTCATCTGAACAGAAGGAATGCCATTCGATCCGATGGGTGTAATGTAAAAATTATGGCTTGCGTCTGGATCGTCCGCAGGAGATCCGCAACCAAAATATCCCGCATAAGGGGAACCGGTCGTTTTGAATTCAAGTGTTACGTATGTCGTTCCGCCGTAATACCTCTCATCGATTCTTCCTTGTGGATATGCCGTAGCAAAAGTGTTTTCACAAAGAATTGTGAAAAACAAAAGCAAAAAACACGCGAGAAATTTTCTCATTTTTATTGCCTCATTTTAAAGAACAAAGTAAAGTATCCGTCCTCTTGGATACTGTTTGTTGGCGAATTTATTCGACAACTTTTCGGAGTTTATCAGTGGGGGGGGATAAGTCAAGTTTTTTGTAGGACAATGGCTTTGGGAGGGATAATAAAAAAGGCGGAGCACTTTGCTTCGCCTTTGGTTTATTTTTTTATAACACTTTATTATTCAAGTTCTCTTTATATTTTCGCAATATTTCTTCAAGTCGCTTTTTGTTGAGCGCAGGCATAATAATTCCGAGTTCTTTTGCTTTTACATTTGAAAGAACGCAATTACTTCGTTTCGCTTTGGTTATTCCGCCCGGACCCTGGAGTGCTAAAAGAGAAATAATCTCATACGTATGTGTCGGGTCAATAATTTTTTTATAGGCCTCCAAAACGTGGCCATTATCTATATATCCGTCATTGGTCAGATTGAGTATTCCCGTTGGTTTTTTTTCCATCAGTACTTCAAGCGCCGGCCAGAGATCATCTAAATAAGTTACTGAATTCGGAATTGAAATGACACGGTTGTATCCTGCAATTTTATTTATGAAATTTCTCTTGTGGGGAATAGAGGATAGTGGCATACGAATACGCGCCTGTAAAACAGGAAGTTCTTTTAGTGCATCTTGCATGACAACTCTCATTCTGGAATAAAAACTCCCGTAGAAATTCGGTTTGTCTTCCTCGGTGAAAACTTTTCTCTTTCCTCCTTGATAAATACATCCCGAACAAATTTGTATCGGATAAGCACCGCAAGATAAAGCAGCGGTCATCGCATTTATCGCACCCACGACATTAACAAGCGCGGTTTCTTCTTTGTGGTCTTCACACCAATCAACGGTGGGATAGGCTTTTGCTCCCGCACAATTAATGACAACATCAGGTTTTATTTTATTGAACATCGTTGTGAGCGCCGAAAAATCCGAAAGTTCAATGCGTTCATGAAACACGGTATAACCGCGAGATTTCATATATTCCAAACATAAACCACCTAAATATCCGGACGAACCCAATATGTATATTTTCTTGTCTTTGTTACCACTTTCAAACATCTTTATTTCCTCCTTGTTTCCATATCTGACTTTCAGGTTACTCTGTTTGAATTTTCTGTCAATATTTTTTGAGTAAAATTCTTTTACATATCCACAAAACACAGAGCGGCTTTTTTTTATTTGTTGTACAATAGTATTACATGAATGAGGGCACAGAAAAAATGAGCGGGATGGCATACGCCGGCGGAATGTTGTTTGCCGCTATTATCGACATCATTGGAATTGTCGTACCTGTTCTTGGAACCATTTTTATTGGTTTTATGAGGTTATCGTTTTGGCTTGCCGGATACGATATGAGAAACACTACAGGAATGACCGTTACAAATGCTCTTCTTGAATCATTACCTATTGTTCCTTGCTGTATGGTCTTTATGTGGTCATCTCATAGGAAAAATGCGATTAATTGCAAGGAAAGGGAAAAAGAAATGGAGAATTCTCAAACGCAAGAGAGTTACGCCTAATGAATATTTCAACGCAAATAAAAAACCGTTCAGTTTTGAACGGTTTTTTTAGAATGGGTTTACTCCTCCGCGAACTTCAAAATGGAGATGTGGGCCGGTTGATCGTCCGGTGTTGCCGATGTTTCCAATGAGCTGACCTTGGCTAACCATATCGCCGGCTGAAACAAAGTTGGCTGAAAGATGACCATAAAGCGTCTGCATTCCGTTTGGATGTTGAATAACGATATAGTGCCCATACCCTCCGTTATAACCGGAATCAAGACTGACCATAACTTTTCCGGAAGCGGCCGCAACAACGGCTAAACCGCCACGGGCACTCAGGTCGACACCGTTATGACCATGCAAACCTTGAGTTTCTCCTCCTTTTGCCGGTCGAATAAAGTAACCGTTTGACGAAGCAGAGGGAGATTCAGGGGAAAGAATGTTGGCTATGAATTTTTTAATCGGGGTAATAACCGGAGTTGGAGTAACTTCGCCGTTTGGAATAATAATTACATCACCGACAGACATTGAAGAGTCGTCGATATCATTGAAATCGCGTATTTCTCCGGCGTCAGCAGAGTAGGTTTTCGCAATTTTATTTACCGTATCTCCTTTCTTAATAGTATATTGAACACCCGAAACTGGGAGAATGACGAGTTGTTGTCCCACTTTAAGACCTCCTCCTTTGGGAATATTGTTTGACCATCGAATCGTATTGGCGCTCACATTAAACATTTTTGCCACTTCAGAAAGAGTGTCTCCGTTATGAACAACATATACACTGATTTGATCTCCGTAAGTATTTATTTTTGGCTTGTCGGCGTTAGTTGCTGTTGGAGTAACGGTACGGAGAGCAGAGACTGCGGAACCTTCAACTTCGCCAACAGATTCATCATCTCCACTTTCTTGATTAAGATCAGAATTCAAAGCCGCCGCCGCGAGGTTCATTGTTTGTGAATTTTTCTCTCCGGAACTTGTGTTGTTTGTCGCACCAACTGAATCACTTGATGACCCAAGATACGCATCTACAACGGCGCCAAACATATCAGAAAGAGGATTTGCTTGCGCTTTATGAGCAGGAACGAGAAAAGAAATGCCAACAAAAAAAGCCACAAAAAACAACCTCATACTGCCTGAGTTTGTGCTAAATATATGTGTTTTCCGACGGTTTACCCTTTTAATAAGGCCTGTAAACGCGTAATCGGAATTCTGTTTTTTGAGAGAAATAAGCCGATGATATTAGGGGGAATTTCTGTCGACAGGAAAGGAAAACTAAGTATCCTTAACTGCAAATTCAGCCGAAGCAACCATAGAATCAAGTATAGAAAAGTAGGGTGAATAAGTCAACCGAGGAGTATTAAGAAGTGGAAAACTTTGTTGACAATACAAAACTCACAAACACCGCCACTTACAAAATCTTTTACACAGGGAAACATTGTATTCCGTTTTATATGAGCGTAATATATATTATATAGTATTCTCTTTTATATCTGTTTTTAACAGAAAGTAGAAGGAGTATAACTTTTTTAATTTTGTGGCAAATTTTCTTACTTTACAATCATTAAAATCCTCATCAAGCGATATCGGTGTTCAGCCGATTAAGACTGTTTCGCAACTTCCCGTAGAAACTCCTGACTCCAAGATACTCCTACAACGCATTGAAAAGGAGGGTGTATTGGTCATCAAAGAAGACCCGGAAAAAGATTTCGACGAAATTCCGGTACCGGAAAAAGAAGAAGCGATTCCGGAAGTTGAGTCATCTGAGCCAAAAATTACCATTTCTAACGATTCATTTCCAAAAAGACAACTGCCCGATGAAATAAAACAACACTTCGAAAACAACAGTGCATCTTTCATCTCTTTCGCCAGACAAAAAGAATCTTCCTCTGTTCTTGGTGACGCCGAAAAGCAAGCACTTTGGGATAGAGCCTTGCTTTCTGAAGAATTTTTGGATGGAAGAATTCCTTTAGAGATAGGTGATGAATCAAAAAAAGGGGTTTCCTTTGTTCCCAAAAAACCAGAGCAAACCTTGGGAGGTGTTTTTCCTACCCGTGTTGTTTCTGAAACATTAAAAGGTGTTGACGATGCCGGAATGATAGTATCCGGGCCCCCAAAAAACATCAAAGCAGTTGAAAAAACCGGGAGCGCGTGGCCGGAATACGTACCAAAAAAACCGGGGGATGTTGTAAATAAAGAAAAATACGCAGTAATGAATTCTGCTGTTGAAAAAAGTGAATCCGCACAATCTCCTGTTTTTGAAAAACCGATTCATATAGAAACCCCTAACGAAAAGGAAAGAGAACCGGGGTTAGGTATACCAAAAAAACCAAAAACACAAAACGAACCGCTCGTTGTTTCCAAAAACAACACACCTGAAAAAATTGATGCCTTTATTGTCGCACAAAAGAAGGCTCTAACCCTTGATGATATTAAAAAAGAAACGATTCCTGAAGCAGAAGCAATCCATATATTAAAAAAAACTGAAATTGGTGATTCCCTTGAAGAAAAAATTATTGACGTGCAGATGAGAACTATTTTTGAAAATGCTCCGGGTGGCGTGAGGTCTCAAATGGAAAAAATGCTTGCGAAGGAATTATTGACGGAGAAAGATCAAAACGAAGATTTAAATAATATCTGGAAAAAAAGACTGCGTGACTATATTTTAAAACTCAAGGAACAGGGAAAGGGTGTATTTGAAGAAGTCGGAGCTACCGAACCAAAAGAAGGAGAAACGGTGCTTGATTACATCAGACGAATTTATTTGTCTATTGTTCGAGCAGAGGTACTAAAAAACGCAGAAAAACAATAAATAACTGAAAAGCAAATTGTGATATGAAAAAAGAAGGAGGCCCGGAGGCAAAAAATAATATTTTTGATTTCAACGAAAAAAAAGAAGACGTTGATTTATTTTCACAACCGATTTCCATAAAAAGTGAAAGGCACGAAGATTTTCATTCATTGCGAACAGAATTATCAAAAATGCACAACATAGAAATTCTCGATGAAGAATAAACTTTTTTTAAGTGATATTTAAATGGAACAACAAGAACCACCGGTCAGAACATCTGAAATTGTGGAAAGTATATTTCCTCAGCAAACTGAGTCGGTAAGTATTGCCGACAAAATCAATGGAAAAATTGCCGAAATAAGGTCTGTTTTGCTCGCTTCCGAAAATAAAAACGAAGAGGAAGAAAAAATCGCCATTGAAAAAATTCAAGAAATTCTGGGGAACCAAGATTATTCAGAAAATGAGATTTTATACAGATTGGAAAAAGTTTATGGAGAAGTAATGGAAATTTCTCAACAGAAAAATACCGAAACGAAACCGATTGGCAAAAAAATCACAGAAGAGGGCATTCATTTTCTTCACGATTTTGACAGCGGAAGAATTCCGCCCCTCAAATCAAGTGGTTTAAGAAATATCGCAGAAGGAAACGGTGTTGTTGTTGAAGAATCTGATGATTCAAAGGAAATAATCAGAAAATTAAAAAATATCAGAGATGGAGTAGAAGAAAAAAAAGAGCCCGTTTTTGAAAAAAAACAGGGTGCGATAGTAAATAAAATAGAAAAAGAAGACCCCTTAGAAAATTTAAAAACGGAAAGAACTCATCTGCAGGAATCAATATTCAGTCTTAAACTCACACCTCTTAAGAAAGAGTCGGATAAGCTCCGGCTGAAAAATGAAGAACTAAGGCTTGCTGATATTGAAAGATTTATAAAAGCCGGGGGAGAAGTGAAAATTACTCCAAAAATACCGGTAAAAAGTGAAACTTCGGAAATTCCTGTAATGAAAACGAGCGAACCCACGAGGTTTGTTCCTATCACAAAAGAAACAAAACAACCTTTACAAAACACAGAAATCAAAGAAGTTGCTCCTGTCGAAAAAATAGAAGAAATAGAGATAAAACCAGAAGATGTAAAAAGGGAGACTCTTTTGGAAACCAAAAAAATAACCGTTGAAAAATCCATTCAAAAGCTCGGCGAGCCTTATATTGCAAAAACGGGAGATACTATCTGGGGGGTTCTCAAAAAAAGACTTTCTGAAAATGAATATATCAATAAGCTGACCCCACGCGAAAGAAATTTTATTATGGATAACATGAAAGATACCGTTTCTCATCTTTCAAAAGAACAAATAAGAGCTCTTGGAAAAGGAAAAGATGTCAGCCATCCAAAAAAGCTGGACGAATTGGATTTCAGCGCCATCATCAAAGAAAACATTCATCTGACCCGACTTCTCAAAAGATTTGAGTAAAAAAAATCGCCATCTGTGGCGATTTTTTTGTTAACACTTTGTTTGTGATATGATATCTCAATGACTAAATACACCGAAGGATTAAACGACCCGCAAAAATCGGCGGTTCTTCATAAAAACGGGCCACTTTTGATTGTTGCAGGAGCCGGCGCAGGGAAAACAAAAACACTCACTCACAGGATTCTTCATTTGATTGAGGGCGGTGTCCCGGCAAAAAATATTCTTGCAGTAACATTCACCAATAAAGCGGCGCATGAAATGAAAGAACGCGTGAATTCACTTCTTGAAGAAAGCGGGTCGCATGATTATTACAACAAGCCTTTCATTGGCACATTCCATTCGCTCGGTATTCATATTCTTCGAAACGAACATGAAACAATCGGCGTTCCCAAACATTTCAGCGTGTTAGACCAAAGCGATTCCCGTTCCATTATAAAAGACGCTGTTAAGGCGAGGGATTTAGACCCGAAACAATTTGACCCAAAAAAAATACAAAGCATTATTTCCCTCCAAAAAGGGGAGTGTGTTTCAGCCGAAACGTTTTATTCCAATTCAAACACGGGTTTTTTCCCAAGACTTGTCGCGGAAGTGTGGTTGGACTATGAACGAAGAACAAAAAAAGAAGGGGCTTTTGACTTTGACGACCTTCTTCTAAAGACACTCACTCTTTTACAGGATAATCAGGAGATTCGTGAAAAATATCAAAACCTGTGGAAGTTTGTGCATATTGATGAGTACCAGGATACCAACACAGTGCAGTATGAACTCTCTCGTATCCTTGCGGGAAAAGAAAAAAATATCTGCGTTGTCGGGGATGCTGACCAAAATATTTACAGCTGGCGTGGAGCAAATATAAAAAATATTCTCCACTTCGAAAAAGATTATCCGGGATCAACCGTTATTTTACTTGAAGAAAATTACCGTTCCACGCAAAATATTCTCACCGCAGCCAATAATGTTATCCAAAAAAATAAACAGCGCGTCCCAAAAAATCTCTTTACTAAACTTCCCGGTGGAGACAAAATTTCTCTTTATGAAGCCTATGATGAAAATGATGAGGCAGCACATGTCGCTGAAAAAATACGCGAGATAAAAGCAAAAAAAGGCTCTTTTCAAGATATTGCAATACTCTTTCGGGCAAACTATCAATCCCGCGCGCTCGAAGAAGCGATGTTGTCGGCGGATATTCCTTATCAAGTCCTTGGCGTGAAATTTTTTGAAAGAAAAGAAGTAAAAGACGTGCTTTCATTCCTTCGCTGTTCATTGAATCCGGAAAATGAAGTTGATATGAAAAGAATCATCAATGTTCCTCCAAGAGGAATCGGAGATGTCACCCTTAAAAAAATTCTTGCCGGCCAAAAAGAATCTTTACCATCGTCCACAAGGAAGAAAGTTTTGGAATTTGAAACAATACTCGGAAAAATACGCGAGACAGCGCTCTCCAAAAAACCGAGTGATACGATAAAATTTATTTTGAAAGAGACGGGAATGGAGCACGGTTTATCTCTCGGAGGGGAAGAGGAACAGGAAAGAATAGAAAATCTCTACGAGCTTGTTACTTTAGCCACAAAATATGACGCACTTTCCCCCGAAGAAGCCGTTCAAAAACTTCTGGAAGATGCTTCACTCGCAAGTGATCAGGATTCACTGATGCACAAAAACGAGGAACCTCGTGTTCGCCTTATGACCGTGCATGCCTCAAAAGGTTTGGAATTTGAGTCAGTATTCATTACCGGCCTTGAAGATGGGCTTTTCCCGCATAAAAGCTTCGGTGAATCAAATGATTCGCAGAGCCACAAAGAAGAAGAACGTCGACTTTTTTATGTTGCGATAACAAGAGCCAAAAAACGACTTTTCCTTTCCTATGCATCAATGAGAACAATATTTGGCTCAAGAAATGTGACTATTCCGTCAGAATTCCTAAATGATATCCCTGACGAATTAATGGAGGCCGAAGAAACAAGAGAAACGACAGGAGGAAGTATTTTGGATAAAATAATATACTACCAATAATCGAAAAAATATAAAAAAGAACGGCGAGGAATTGATCCTCGCCGTTTTGAATATTACTCTTCTTTTGTAGCTTCGTCGTCTTCGCGGTGATTTTTTATCAATCTGATATTTTTTTCACATAAATCCAGCTCTTCGCTGAATTCCTTCTTGTTTCTTTCTTTAAGATAGAAATACGCGGAAGCACTAAGGATTGCGATGGTTGCTGATATTGCCAACGCAAATTGAGTGGCAGCGCCGAGTGTACTCATCATCGAAAGAGTTTCGCTGGCGTAACCTGACACACCCGAGTAGTCGGCATTATACACATAAAGATACATTATGTATGCCGCAACACTTATAACAACACCAACAGCACTCACCACCATAGTATTGTGTGGAATAATAGTATCACGATAAAGATAACCATCACGTGCTTTTGTTGCGCTGTTTAAGCTTTTTCTTCGATCGGCCAATTTTCTTTGGTTTTTCTCAACCGATTCAATGATTTTTCTTCTCTCGTTTGTTTCTTCCGGTACGTCTCCGGCGCGATATTTTTTCACCAAATCAAGCATTTTTTCATTTTGTTCCAATTCTGCTTGAAACTCAATCTTGTTTTTGTTTTTAGTGAAGAAATAGGCGATAGTGCTCATTATACCGGTTGCGAAAGCAATTGCACCTGAAATAAAGCAGGTTACCCCAAGGGTATTCGAATGAATTGATGCGTTCGTAATAATATCGTGAGATATATATATGGCTGATGGATTTTCAGGAGCGAATGTCCAAATAAAATTGTACCAAACATGCCAACGAATTATGTCTCCAACAATTGCCAATATTATCACAATAACACTGGTAATCATTATGTATCGGAAAAATTGTGTGTTTCGGTATAAATACCCGTTTCTTTCATCTTTCACACCATCAATCAACTTTCTTCGATCTTCAAGGACTCGTTGTTCTTTTTCAACATCTTCTATTGTTTGTCTTCTTTCTGTACTCATTTTAATCACCTCTTTTGTGAAATTTCAAGAATCTTAGTCTGACAAAAGAGTATCACATATACACACAAAAGTCAATAATAATCGTATTTTTTCTTCGTTTTATCGGTAATTGTGGTATTATAAGCATATTAAAAATCTTATTTTCTATAACACCTATGATATTCGCTAAAAAATCACTCGGGCAGAATTTTCTCACAAACACGGGGATTGTGGCATCAATTGTTGATGCGGCGTCTATTATTCCTCTCGAAACGGTTCTTGAGATCGGCCCGGGAAAGGGGATTTTAACACAAGAGCTTTTAAAAAGAGGGGCGAAAGTAATCGCCGTTGAAAAAGATGATGAGCTTATTCCTTTTTTAGAGGAGAAATTCAAGAAAGAGATTGATGAAAAACAGCTTATCCTGATACATGATGATATTTTAAACTTAGAATCCGCAAAAAACACTGCTTTTAATTTAAAAGATTACAAACTCGTCGCAAATATTCCCTATTACATCACCGGATTGATTATTCGAAAATTCCTTACCACAAAAAATCAACCGAAACAGATGGTACTTTTGGTACAAAAAGAGGTCGCGGAACGAATTATTGCAGAAAACGGAAAAAAAAGCCTTCTTTCTGTAAGTGTTAAAGTGTATGGGACTCCAAAATATATTAAAACAGTAAAAGCGGGAAGTTTTACTCCGGCACCAAAAGTTGATTCAGCGATTCTTCTTATTGATAACATATCAAAGAATTTCTTTAATAATATTACAGAGGAACGTTTTTTTGAGGTGTTGCATGCGGGTTTTGCCCACAAAAGAAAACAGCTCTTCGGAAATTTAAGAGCTGTTTTTGATGAAAATATTTTAAGGGAGAAGATGAAAATGGCGGAAATTCCTGAAAATACAAGGGCGGAAGATTTATCTTTAGAAAATTGGCGGAAACTTTCGGAAAAATAACTATTTTAACCGCCGGTACAAGTGCCGGCTGCCGGTCCGGAAAGAGTTGTACCAACATAGCGGATTATTCCGTCTACTCTTTCGACGTCGGTGCACGGAGGCCAAGAAGTCGGTTTCAAACACACCCCACCAGGCCACGCATCCCCGAGAACACACTGACCGGCGGTGAGGTTATACCACATATATAACTTTGAACCGGCGGTAAATAAGAAAGTTCCTTCGCGTGGCCCCCCGACGGTAATTTTTAATCCATTACAACAAACATAGACGGAACGAATCGGACCACCAAAACAAAGTGTCCCCTGACTGGTTGTGCAATACGCACCAACTCTATTTGTTTTATATAAAAAAGCCCCGGTAATTATTCCCAAACTCACCACAAGAGAGAGAAATACCAGTGTTATTTTTGAGGAAAAAATTTTTTTTATTTTTGAAAACATATTTTTGTATTTCGATATTAAATATCGGCAATAAAAAAGGCGCAGTTACTCATACCGTTATCGTTCATAATACAAACGGGGTATTTAACGGCAGGGAAGTCGCTCGTTATATATTCATTAAAATGAGCTCGGAGATAGGTACTGCTGGCTACGGTTAATCCTGAGTTGGCCGGTATTATATCGGGAATATTCATCGTAAAAGCAAGTGTTTTTCCATCAGTAGAAGTAACGTTATAAAAAGTTTCACTGCCGGCAATAATTTTATTGGCTGATTTTGTAATTCCGGAGCCATGAATAATAACATTTACCTTTCCGGAACCATGATTCGGTTCTAAAGAGGCTATGACAACATTCTCACCAAGTCCGGCAACCGGCCCGGTTGGAATACTCGTCAAAGCGGTGCTTCCCGTCGGTTGTGTTCCTGATACTTTGCTTTTTGAAAGAGAATTCATTAAGGCTCTGGTTGAAGCACCAAAATATCCGGTCCCGGAGGAAAGTCCGTTCGGCGTAAGCACTTCACCTCGATGTTTTTCCTGCAATTTAACGACCGCGGCTTTTGTTTTTGCACCAAAATAGGTCGTTTCATTCCCAGCAGAACCCACACCGGTTACTGAAACGACTGTATCCGTGTCTTCATTGAGGGCTTTTTGCAACAATAAAACTTGAGCATCAGTATCGCCGAGTTTCAGATTTTTCGTAAAAACATCGGTTCCGGAGGTTCCGGTACCTGATACTGTTGTTGAATTTGTGTTTGTTGTCGCAGGAACAAGGGTGCTTGGTTGACCCATTATTGAATAGAGAACGGAATCAGGAAGTTGACCTTTGAGTATCTTTTCCATAAGGAGAAGTCTCGCTTTTCTCTCTTCTGCAGCTGCCGTACCGTCATCAACCGTTGGAATAAACTCAGTGACGGTTGTCGTCGACGTTGTAGAGGTGGTTCCAGCGACGGTTTGTCCTAAAACAACTCCGGAAAATGTTCCCCAAAAAAAGAAGAACCCGAGCACACCAAAAATAAATTTTATTTTATAATTTTTCATATTTTATAGATAATTATTATTTTTCCCCGCGGTGTTTTTTCAATAAAAAAAGAACGGGGAAATGATATCTTTATAGTATCACGGAATGGCGTCAAAAGAATGTAGGTTATCCACATTTTTAATTTTTATATATAATAAATACTGATATACTTTACAATAGGTGAGGATTCTCTTTACCATATTCTATGAATTACCTCCCGAGTAAAAGATTCTTTTATGTGGTCGCAACAATAACTGTTATTGTTGCGTGTATTTTTGGCATTCAAGCGTGGCGAAAAAACATCGCAGAGCAAAATGCAAAAATCGCTTTGGAGAAAATCAACAAGTACGCGACATCCAATGCAAATATTGATACTGACGGCGACGGTCTTCTCGATTGGGAAGAGGCAATGTGGGGCACAGATTTCAAAAATCCCGACACTGACGGCGACGGCACCTCAGATGGCGCTGAAGTTGCGTTAGGAAGAGATCCACTGACAAAAGGCCCAAACGATTACATTAATTATCTAAGTGTAAAAAGCACAACTACTCCTCCAACACTGACCTCTATGAGTAATCTTACGGAAACGGAAAAAATGATGCGAAGCATTCTTGCTCTTGCCGTCAAAGACAACGGATCAAACCAAGACTTACCCGCTACGGTAGCAAAAAGTATCGTCTCTTCAATAAACGAAAAGAGCACCGCGATTCCGGCAACCTTTTCTTCAAACAATATTAAAATAGTCACCGAGACAGAGGCTTCTTTAAGAGAATACGGCAATGCTTTAGGTAGCATATTTAAAAAATATGATTCTCAAGAGCTTGAACAAAACAAACTTTCTATCGCTTTAGTTAATTCACTAAAAACAAGAGATAACGCCGTTTTTGACGTCATCACAACCCTCGTTAAACAAAGAGAGAGTCAAATTGCCTCAATTTTAAAACTCAAAACACCGAGCGAGGTGGTTATATTACAAATAAATCTTCTCAATAGTCTTTCGGGTATTATTATTTCAATGCAAAATTGCGGTTACATGATTACCGATCCGGCACGTGGACTTATCGGAATGAAACAATATCAAAGCGAAGCCACCATACTTGGAACACAAATAAACGCCATCACCAATCATTTTGATAATTCAGGCATTACTTTTACCGCAAGTGAGGGTGGTTCTTTTTTCCGAGAAACAGCGACGAGTACCACCATATAATAGAAAAAAGTATTTTCAATAATAAATAATTTTCAACCAATAGAAATTTTAAAAAGTTTTATGATTATGTTTAAAAAAATTATCTCTCCAGTTCTTACTTTTGCTTTTGTCACTTCTTTTTTCTTTTTCCAAGGAACAAGCGTGTTTGCACAAAGGACTCCATATTCTGTCCTCATTCCGACCGCAGAAATGAGAACACCACTTATTGAAGCAAAAGATCTTGACTCTTGTCTTCTCAGTCTTATAAATACCGTAGGCAGTGTGGTTAGCGGTGGGGGATTAACCGGAGGTGGTTGCAGTTGGGACTCTATAGCGTGGATGGCAGCAAAAGCCCTTACAACAATTGAATTCAACGGAATGGTGAAGATGGTTCAAACCGGATATTTTGATACAGGAACCTCATGGCTTGATAACCCTCAATCATACTATTCAAGCGTAAACACAGAAACAACTGATTATTTTTTCGCAAACGATTATAATAATTCAACACTGCTTCCAACAATTAAAGGAAACGTAAGATCGTCTATTTTACGAAGAGAAACGACTCCTTTTACACAGAGTATTTCTTCCGGAATGGATTTTCCGGGAGGAGAGTCCGGATATCAGGCCTTCCTCGCAGATTGGAACGCTTGTCCAACGGGAAACCCTTGGGATTGTTACGCTGCATTACAGTCACCAAAAAATGATGCTTTTTCTGTCCAAATGCGAACACAACAAGAACTCTCAAGGGTTCAAAATACCGCACTTACTCATGCAACAAACGAAGTCCTTGCCGGGAGCGGGTATCGTGACGTAAAAACAAATTGTGTTTACGGTCATTATATCGGTTGCGTATCTCAAACCCCGGGAAGCACCCTTGAAGCCCAGATTAACGATTATTTAAGCACATCAAATGTTCAATTAACCAGCGCGGACGAATTAGACGAAACAGTAACCACTGCCGTGCAAAATCTTTACGGGGTAATGGTTAACTGGCTAAACAACAAAAGTCTTTCGGGATTATAAAATAAAATGTTTTCGAATAGTATAAAGAGTACCATTGCAAAGATATTTATTCTTTTGGTTGTCACACCAATATTTTTCAGCGCGGTTGACACACATGCTCAAGCAGCTAATCCTCCAACAACAGCACAAGACGAGAAAAGTATTCCTGATTCTTTAAACCTTGACTGTGGGATTGGTACCATTGCCGCTTGTATTGTTTTATACACAACGTGGGCTCTTTTTATAAAACTCCCCGGGTGGCTTCTGACTTTTGCCTCAAAAATCAGTAATACAATATTTGCTTATGGATTAAGTAGCGACACTTTTAATCAACCCGGTTTTATTAATCCCGGTTGGGTAATTTGTCGTGATGTCGTCAATACTTTTTTCATCTTTGCTCTTCTCTACCTCGCAATAATGACGATTATCGGAAAATTGGGTGGAGCAATGAAGTCGCAACTCGTTACTCTTATCATTGTCGCGATATTCATGAATTTCAGCATGTATATCACGCGCTTCGTGATAGATGTTGGAAATGTCGTTGCTCTTGAGTTTTACAATGCTTTTCCTGATCCTCCACAAGGCTCTTATGTTATAACAATTCCGGGAATAGCGCAGAGGGATATTTTTGGCGGATTCTATGGAACGATAACACACGATATCATTAATATGACCAGCTCGTGGAGTAATGTTCAACTCAGTGAGCAGTGGCCATGGTACGTTTTCTTGTTTTTCTGCTTAGGTATTATTCAATTGGTTTTTATTTTTGTCATATTAGCGGCTTCATTTTTTATGGTTGCACGCGTAGCAACTCTATGGATATTAATGATTGTTTCCCCTATCGCTTTTTTCGCTTATGGAATCCCTAAGTTTAGTGCAACATGGTCAACATGGACGGGGGAGCTTACGAAACAAGTCTTTTTTCCTGCGATTTTACTTTTCTTTATTTACCTCGCGATTTTGTTGAGCGATGCAACCGTGAAAACTTTTATGACCGCGGCCGGAAATTTTGAAAACGTAGATAATTCTGAGATATTTAGCAAATTAATTACAACAGCCCTTCATTTTGCTTGTGTGGCAGCCTTTTTACTTTATGGTCTTTCAAAAGCTAAATCAGGGGCGAGCCATGCTGCCGTATATGCGAGTAAATATCTTGGTGGTGCCACCTCGTTTGGTTTGGGTGCCGGACTTGGTGTTGCGGCAGCAGGAATGAGAAAGGGTGCCGGATCTTATGCTGAGTGGAAAAACAGAAGCTTATCGGATGAGGATAAGGCAAAAATGACCACAACGAGGTTTGGACGAATGCAACTTGCAGCGCTTGATAAAGCACAGACGGCAAGCTTTGATATCAGAAATACAAAAACTTTTGGAAATACAATTGGTGCGGCGGCTGGACTTGGTGGAATTAATTTTGGCCAAGGTGGGGGGCAGGGTGGTTACGCAAAAGGTTTGGGTGAGCGATTGGCTGAAAATACAAAATACTACAAGAACCTTAAAACGGACGAGCAGAAAGCTGCCTTTATTCAAAATCTCTCAGGTACTGGTATTTTGGGCGCCGGTCCTACAACTCTCATTAATCGAGATGACGCACCGAGACAGTTCTTCAACAGTCTTCCGGTGGCAGAACGACAAAAACTTATCGCAAACTCAAAAGGAGACACACAAGCCTTCTTACAAAGAATCGGTAAAAGCCTCGGTGATAAATATTCTACGGATCAGTTATTGGAGTTATATAAAGCGGATGAACATAATCCAATTAAACAATCTGCTGTTATTAAAGACTTCTTGAACGGAAAGCAGGATGCCAGCGGAAACATTATTTCCGCTCCTCGAACTGAGAAAGAGATGACTGACATGTTGAAGAAGTTGTCGGTAACAGAAAGAGCTGAAATGGAAACAAGTCTGAAAGAAAGCCCTGTTGAATTAGATAAGATTAAGACACTCAACCGTCAGATTCTTGAAAAACTAAAGGCAGAAAAACCGAAACAGTATGAAGCGGCGCTAAAAGAAACGGCCACCTATGAGAGGGAACAGAAATTCAAAGTATACAAAGACACTATTGATGAGAGTATAGCGAAATATCAGACAGCTTCTGACGCAGACAAACAGAATTTACAAAATAAAATCAACGATGCACTTAATAATATCGACAGAAATAAGATTACAGAACTTAGTGGAGCCGTTCTTTCTCATGAATTAGTTGCGAAGAATTTAAAGAGGGAAGATCTTGATAAAATTACAAAATCAAACACGATAAGCATGTCGAGAGGGGAACAGGATGCAATGAAAACCAATGCCCTGAAGGGAAAAGATCAAGGGGTTATGGATTTCTATAATTACGCTCCCGCAGCGAATAAAAACAAAAGGGCGAAGAAAAAATAATAAAAAATAAGAGTAAAAAATCAACCAATCAAATATGTCATACACAAGTGAAGAGCTCGATAAAATGTACGCAGAACTTCCTGAAGACGTAAAGGATGCGATGTCGTCTGTGGATACGGTTCAAGTAATGAAAGATATCAAAGATAAATACAATCTTCATTTAGATAAAGCGGGTGATTTATCTGCTGAAATAGCGATGCTTATGATGGGAGCTATTCCGCCACAAAGATTTATTACCAACATCCAAAGTTCGCTGGAAGTAGATAAGGCAACCGCAAAGGAAATCGCAACCATTGTAAATGATAGAATATTCCAAAAGATTCGCAATTCTTTAATGGAGATCCATGACATGGCGGAAAAAAAGGATATTTCCGTACCACAAAAACCTGAGCAAGAAAACATCATCAAAGAGGAAACCCTGGAGATACCAAAAAAAGTCGTAATTGACCCTTACAAAGAGGCGATATAGTTGAACATTTTAAAAAAGGCAACCGATTTTCTTTGAAGGCTGTTTTATTCATGTTATATTTAAGTTGAGAGAAACATTTATGCAATATCACGTACCTCAATTTATTGAAGTGGAAGATAAGATATTTACCTTCATAACAATGAAGCAATTCCTCTATCTTCTTGGTGGAGGGGCTATCTCCTATCTCGCTTATACCTACCTGATGATATATTTTGCTCTTCCGATAATCGCAGTTGCCGTTTCGTTTTCTCTTGCTCTTGCTTTCTATAAACCAAACAATAAACCATTTATATTAATGGTTGAAGCATTTTTCTCTTATATTTTGTCTCCTCGTCTCTACATTTGGAAAAAAATACCAAAAACAAGAGAAGAGAAATCAAAAGAAAAAGAGCAACCGGCAGCCTACATTCCTTCGTTATCCGAAAGTACACTCAAAGACCTTTCGTGGAGTCTCGATATTAAAGAACGTGACGGAGGAGGCACGGCACCAAAGGTGTCAAAAGGAATACCTTTATTGAAAGATTTATAATTTAACAACGATGCAAAAATCAAGACCGGCACAAGAATTTATACCGTTTAAAGAAATACGCGATGGTATTGTTATAATGAAAGACAATTCCTTTCGTGCTGTTCTTATGACCTCGTCTTTGAATCTTGCTTTGAAATCACAAGAGGAGCAGGAAGCCATCATCGCACAATTCCAAAATTTCCTTAATTCTCTCGAGTTTTCTATACAATTTTATATCCAATCCAGACGTTTAGATATTCGTCCTTACATCGCCTCACTGCAAGAGAAGGAACGTGACCAAGTTAATGAGCTTATGAAAATTCAGACGCGGGAATATATTGATTTTATTAAGAACTTTACTGAAACGACCAATATAATGTCTAAGAGTTTCTTTGTTGTTGTTCCTTACGCATCAAACCTTAGTTCATCAGTAACTCAGGGCAAATGGGGTTTTGCTTCCAAAACAGACGATCGTTCAAAAACAAAAGAATGGCTTGAGAATTTTGAAGAAAGTAAGACCCAGCTTGAGCAAAGAGTGTCGATAGTCGAACAAGGTTTGTCCCGCTTCAGTATTCGCGTTGCACAACTTGGTACAGAAGAAGTCGTTGAGCTTTTTTATAAGATATTTAATCCGGGGGAATTGGATAAACCAATATCTCTTGAGTCTTCAAAATAAAAAAATGGGGTTTTTCGCAAAAAAAACTGAAAAAAAAGAAATCGTTCCAATTCTTCCGCAGGAAATATATGAATCCGGCGTTCTTGAGTTGCGTGACGTTCTCGCTCCCGCTGCTCTTAAAATTTCTCCAAAACAATTGAATCTGGGTGAAAAAATAGCCAGAACATTTTTTGTCATCTCTTATCCGAGATATCTTTCAGACAACTGGTTTTCCCCAATAATCAACCTTGACCGTGTTTTTGATATTTCAATTTTTGTTCATCCGATAGATACGGGAACAGTTTTAAAACAATTCCAAAAGAAAGTTACTGAGGTCCAAAGTCAGATTAACGAAAGGGAAGAGAAGGGGTTCGTAAGAGACCCTGTACTTGAAACTTCTTTTCATGATCTTGAAGAATTGCGTGACAAACTTCAGCAAGCAACAGAAAAACTCTATGACGTCGGACTTTATTTAACCATTTACGGAGCCGATGATGCCGAATTGGATAAATTTGAATCACAAATTAAATCTATTTTGGAATCAAAGTTAATTTATGTAAAACCGGCATTATTCCAACAGGAAATGGGTTTTCATAGTGTTATTCCGACAGGATCAGATGAATTACAGGTTCATTCCAAACTGAATTCTTCTCCACTCTCAAGTCTTTTTCCTTTTGTTTCATTCGATCTCACTTCCGACAGAGGGATTCTCTATGGGGTAAATCGCCACAATTCAAGTCTTGTTCTTTTTGATCGTTTCTCGCTTGAAAACTACAATTCTATTATTTTCGCGAAATCCGGTTCAGGAAAATCGTATACCACAAAGCTTGAAATATTAAGAACGTTGATGTTTGATACGGAAGTTATTGTTATTGACCCGGAAAAAGAATATGAGTACATGGCAGAGGCCACAGGAGGGAGGTATTTCAATATTTCTCTCACATCAGGCCATCATATTAATCCTTTTGATCTTCCTTTTCCAAGAGAAGATGAAACGGCTTCCGATGTTCTTCGCTCCCATATCATCAATCTTGTCGGTTTGTTTCGTATTATGTTTAGCGGTCTAACACCGGAAGAGGATGCTATTATCGACCGTGCGATAACAGAGACTTACGCATTAAAAGATATTACCGCCGAATCAAATTTTGCAGAAGTCGAACCGCCGATTTTGGGCGACTTCGAGTTAATCCTCTCCGGAATGGAAGGTGCGGAATCACTCGTTCAAAGACTCGCGAAATACACAAAAGGTACGTGGTCAAACTTCATCAACAAGCCATCAAACGTCGATATAAATAAGAAGTTTGTGGTATTTTCTGTGAGAGACATGGAGGACGAGTTGAAACCGGTTGCCATGTATATTATTACTCACTTTATTTGGAGTTCCATACGAAAAGAGCTTAAAAAGAGACTTTTGGTGATAGATGAGGCTTGGTGGATGATGAAATCAGAAGATACCGCCTCGTTTCTCTTTAGTCTAGCAAAAAGAGGAAGGAAGTATTTTCTCGGCATTGCTACTATTACCCAAGATGTTGAAGACTTCTTACGAAGCCCTTATGGATTACCGATTATCACCAACTCTTCCATTCAGCTTCTCATGAAACAATCGCCGTCCTCGATTGATATGGTGCAAAAAACATTCAACCTAACAGATGAAGAGAAGTATCTGTTGTTGGAATCTGGGGTGGGGGAGGGTATTTTCTTCGCAGGATCAAAACACGTTGCAATAAAAGTCATTTCCTCCTACACGGAAGACCAAATTATAACCTCTGATCCTTCACAAATTCTAGCAATCAAGAAATCAAAGGATGAATATGCTGAAATGGGGGGTGGAAGCTAAAACTCAACACAAAAAAACGGATTAATTAATATTAATCCGTTTTTTTTATTTATTTTTGCTCATCTAGTGGATAACTTTCTTTTTTGTGTGTATTTTTTACGCTATAATGAATATATGAAAAAAAGATATTTTCCGTTAATTATTTTGCTGTTTTTTGGTGTGTGTGGTTACGCATTAGGGCAATCAGCATTAACCGGAATAGGTGGCACCGAAAGTAATGGTAACGCTGTTTCTTTGTCTGTTTCTCCTGAACACCCGAATCCAAACCAAAAGGTAACAATAAAAGCACTTTCGTTTCAGGTAAATTTAGATAATACCATTATTTCTTGGTCTGTTGATGGTGTTGTAAAACTTTCCGGTATGGGGAAAAAAGAATTTAGTTTTACCACAGGATCAGTTGGAAAATCTTCAAAGATTGTTGTCTCAATGAATCCGGCAGATTTTGGACAAATCACAAAGGGAATAACGATAACACCGGCAGATATGGATGTTCTTTGGGAGGCAGATACTTATATACCCCCATTCTATAAAGGAAAAGCACTCCCTTCATCACAAAGTTCCGTTCGTGTTATTCCGTTCACGTCTTTTTCAGGAAAAGAGGGGTATTACAACTCTGCTGATTTAGTTTATAAATGGAAAAAAGGATATTTTGGAGATGCGGCGAATTCAGGTTATGGAAAAAATATTTTTGTGTTTAACACAGGCTACACATTCAACACTGACGACATAGAGGTTGTCGCCTCTACCTTAGAGACAGGAATATCTGTAAAAAAAATCGCATCCGTGTATATCTATAATCCAAAAATTACCTTTTATGAGAACAAGCCTCTACAGGGAGTACGGTACGAAAACTCTCTGGAAAACTCTTTCCTGTTCTCAAACAAAGAGTTTGTTGTTCATGCTGTGCCATATTTTTTCTCACTTGATGGAATAAACAACAATACCGCAGCATACAACTGGAAACTAGACGGGAAGAAACTTGAAATAAATCCTGATAATAAAAATGAATTCACTTTTCAAAAACCAAGCGAGGGCTCAGGAAGTTTCCGGTTAAGTTTAGATATAGATAATACCGGTTACGATCTTCAATCTTCAACAAAAAGTCTTTCCATTATGTACTCAAATTAATAAGGAATTATGACAAAAAAACAGCTTTATATAATAGTGGGAATATTTGCGATAGTCGCGATTGGATTCCTTGTTGCCGTATTTCTCATCACAGGGGGAGGGAAAACACCGGCAGGAACTACTTCGACAAATCCTTTTGTTAATTTTTCTCCCTTTGGTAAACCGAGCGCTAATATTACAACCAATACCGGCGAAAACACTGCGGGAACAAACACTCCGACGGGAAATGGAGAAATAATTCCTATACAAACAGGAAGCTTATCGCTCTTGAGACAGATTACTCCGAATCCGGTAGCGGGAATATTTCCAATAAACAGAATAGGGAAATCCTATATTGATTTTATTGAAAAAGAAACCGGAAACATTTTTGAAACACGGATAGCTGATATGCAAATGAATAGACTCTCAAATTCCATTATGCCGAGAATTTTTGAAGCATATTTTGCAAATGGCGGTAATTCCATTGTTGTGCGCTATCTTAAAAACAACAGTGATGTTATTTCTTCTTTTGATCTTGATATTTCTAAATCAAAAATTGTTCCGGGGAGTAGTGCCACGAGCACAAGCGCAATGCCGAGCGGACGTTTTCTCCCCGCTGGAGTTATGGATATGAAAATATCTTCTGATATGAATTCGGCATTTTTTATGACAAGAAACGCCGGCTTTAAAGACAGGAATTCTTTCGGCTCTGTTTTTGATTTCAATAAAAACACCGTGTCGGAAGTTTTTCAGTCAGCGTTCTCAGAGTGGCTTCCGGTATACTTTAATTCAGCCGAGGTTCTCCTTCAAACAAAAGCTTCTCAAAAAGTTCCCGGATTCCTTTATTCGCTCAACATAAAAACGGGTGTACTTCAGAAAGTAATGGGGGATATAAACGGACTCACCACACTTCCAAGTCCCGATGGTCAAAAAATTCTTTATTCAGAAAGCACAAAAGGTGGTATGACGCTTCATGTTTACAATAGGGCGAATGAAACAACAACAGATCTCCCGAAACAAACGTTACCCGAAAAGTGTGTCTGGACAAAAGACGGCTTGTTTATCTATTGTGCTATCTCCAACACAATAACAAGCAGTGAGTATCCTGACACCTGGTATCAAGGAATCACATCATTCTCTGATAATATCTGGAAAATAAACACACAAACAGGAATTTCTGCGATTATTCTTACTACGTCAAGCTTCACACCACAATCAATGGACATGACCCATCTCACACTTTCACCCCTTGAGGATTATCTCTTCTTTATAAACAAAAAAGATTCAACTCCGTGGCTATACGACTTAAGAAGTGTTGGGTTACAATAAAAAAATGAGAGATTTTATAACCAAAAAACGTATTTCATCTTTCCTCGGATTGTTTTTTCTGGCATTCGTTCTTCTTGCACCAATTCAAAGTCTTTTTGCCGCCACGGAATATTGCCAAGCTGCTTGGACGGGTACTGACCCGAATAATTATTTTTCATGTTACACCACGCTCTCTGCTTGTCAGAATACTTCTTGCTCAAACGGAGTACCTTTTAGTTGCCATTGTGTTCCTTATGACAGAAGCACAAACACAACGCCCGGCAACACAACTCTGACCAATACACAGACGAGTAATACAACACAAACTCAATCTTCAGCCAAAGGATATGCACTCCTTGCTCCAATTCCAACAATTACGAGTGGGGAAGTTCCTTCTCTGGCTGTTTATATGAAGGCGCTTATTGTCGTGATTGTCGGTCTTGCTATTGTTCTTGCTGTTGTAATGATTCTTGTTGGTGGAATCGGATACGTCCTTGCAGCCTCTCCTTCTGCGATGTCCACAGGAAAAGGGTACATAACAAACGCTCTTATCGGTCTTTTTCTCGCTATTTTTTCTTATCTTCTTCTTTATACAATAAACCCCGACTTAACCGTGGTAGGATTAAATATTGAAAAACTCGATGTTAGTGGGTGGAGTGGTGGCGGTGGGAGTAGTGGCGGAGGTGGCGGTGGGAGTGGTGGTAGTGGGAATGGAAGCTGTTCTCCTGTACCTTCCGGCCCATGTTCTGTAGACAACCTCACTCCCGTATTTGGAGATAATGCAACAAAAGCATCGGGGATTTGTAACGGGGAGAGTAGTGGAAACGCTACAATCGCCAGCAGGAGCGACGTTTGTGCAGATGGAAACTCTGTCTCATACGGATTATTCCAAATAAACATAAGTGCAAATCCTATTGGTGGCTTTGATTGTCCTAAGGCTTTTACCTCCGCTTACACAGGAAGTAACCACTCTTGCAGGGTAAAAGACCAAGCTTTATTTAATCAGTGTGTGGCGACGGCTAAAAATCCGGGTATGAATATTGCAAAAGCGGCATCAATGTCACATGGTGGTAGTAGTTGGCGTCCATGGGGGGCAAACAAAAAATGTGGTTTTTAAGTTTATTGTGTGTAAAATAAAATTGTCATGAATAAAAAAACTCTTATTATTGTAAATATTACTGTTTTAGTTTTTATTGTCGGTGGTTTTATTTTTTGGAAATTATCACAAAAAACTCCCGTTGTGAATAATCCGGTTACACAAAACCCTTCAACGCAAACCCCTACAAAAAACACAAACCAACAAACAACCGCCCCAATTGTTCAGCAGGGAGAAACCGCCACAACCACAGAAGAAACACCACAAACAACAACTTCTGATAAAATTACCATAAAAACAATGAGTGGTGACCGAATTAAAGTCGTTGATTTTTATCAAAATCCATACACCCAGATTTTTGACCCGCAAAATGATGCAGTAATAAAAGAGGGTGCGAACTATTCCATCGTATATTATGTAAAGGATCAGAGTTTTACTATTACCTTATTGGGGGGTGATCTTCCAACAACAAGAAATGAGGCGGAAAATGCGTTTTTGGAAAAACTTGGTATTTCAAAAGAAGAGGCGTGTCAGTTTTATGTGACTCTTGGTGTGCCGTTCTTTGTAAGCGAAAAAGCTTCGGGGACTGATTACGGTTTAAGCTTCTGTCCAAAAAGTATTGCTTTACCTAAAAACCTTTAATTCTATGTTTAAAAAGACGACATATTTTCTCTCCATACCGTTTCTTTTTTTATCGCAATTCATTTCTGCAATTGCCGCCAATGAGGGGTATACTCTTCTTGCGCCGATTCCAACGGTTGCCAACAGTACTAATACCTCTTTTGTTGAATACATGAAGGGTTTGTACACACTTTTTGTCGGCCTCTCTATTGTTTTTGCGGTCATTATGATTGTTTTAGGGGGAATGGAATATATTTTAGCAGAAACACCATTCGCGAAGGGTGGGGGAAAAGAAAAAATAATGAATGCGATTACCGTTCTCCTGTTGGTTCTTATTGCATCAATTATTTTACATACCATCAATCCTGATTTATTGA
>CAIJYI010000041.1 GCA_903824855.1 uncultured bacterium
AATATATCGTAAGTAATTACTCATCCTTACCATACGTCATTCCAGACCGCGATCTGGAATCCACGGAAAAACGACATGGATTCTGTATCAAGTCCAGAATGACGACAAATATGTTGAACTTATTCCTGGCAATATTGACATATTCAATATTATTTGATTATATAAAAAAAGATTTTTTCGCCGTAAAGAAGAGGGAGATTTGAAATGAATTTTTTAAAGATATATGTGTTGATTACTGTTGCCATACTCATTGGAGTACTAATCGGCGCTAATGTAAAAAGCTATTTGGGTGACTATTATATCGGATTCATTATGACGTGTTCCGTAGCCGTTGCCCTCTGGGAAATTTTTAGATCAAAAAATAAATAGTTATTTTTAACCGCTTCGGCTTTAAACTGAAGCGGTTTTTCTTTAAGTCGATGTTATTCCTTTTCACTATATTTTTTGCAAGGTATAATTATGGCATTCGTTATTGAAAAAATAATTTATAAAAAATATGAATGACAAAGAGGGGAAATATATTTTGTGGCTATCGGATATCACGAACGATGATGTCAGATATGTCGGAGGAAAAAATGCATCTCTTGGAGAAATGTGGAATGCTTTAGTTCCACAGGGTATACGAATTCCTAATGCTTTTGTCATTACTGCGAAGGGATACAAACATTTTGTGAATCACACCGGTTTGCAGGAAAAAGTTAAGAAAGCCTTGGAAGGTCTCGATACAACCAATATTAAAGACCTTCAGAAGAAGGGAAAAATTGCTCGCGAATTGTTTCTGAAAACACCTTTTCCAAAAGACTTGGAAGAAATGGTAATCGAATCGTATCGAAAAATTTCCGCTGATTCCGGGGAGAAAAATACCGACGTTGCCGTTCGTTCGAGCGCCACAGCAGAAGATTTGCCGGGCGCATCATTCGCCGGCGAACACGAAACATTCCTCAATGTCTCGGGAGATAAAAATGTCATCAACATGATTCGTGCAGCGTTTGCTTCGCTCTTTACTGACCGAGCTATTTCCTACCGTGTTGATAAAGGCTTTGATCATTTCGATATCCAACTTTCTGTCGGCGTTCAAAAAATGGTGCGTTCCGACAAAGGAGCTTCCGGAGTTATGTTTACACTCGATACGGAAACAGGATTCAGAAATGTTGTTGAAATCAATTCTTCATACGGTCTCGGCGAAATGATTGTTCAGGGAAAAGTTACCCCGGACGAATTCATTGTGTTCAAACCGACTCTGGAAAAAGGATATCAGTCCATCATTAAAAAATCACTCGGAGGAAAGATGGTAAAAATGATTTACACATCTTCTACGAGTAAACCGGTGAAAGAAGTTGCGGTTGATATGGCAGATCGAAAGAAATTCTCCCTCACTAATGAAGAAATTCTCACTCTTGCGAAATGGGGAGTAGCCATTGAAAAGCATTACACTGAACGTTCCGGACATCCGATGCCGATGGATATTGAATGGGCGAAAGACGGAATCAAAAATGAACTCTATATAGTACAGGCCAGACCTGAGACCGTGCAAGCCGAGAATAAAAGTACTTTCATCGAAGAATATACTTTGAAGGAGACAAAGCCGTCATTAGCACAAGGTGTTTCTGTCGGAAAGAAAATTGTTACCGGAAAAGCTCGTGTCATCCTCTCTTCTGCAAAATTGAATGAATTCAAAGAGGGAGAAATTCTCATCACTAAAATCACCGATCCTGACTGGGAGCCGATTATGAAGATTGCGAAAGCTATTGTTACCGAAAAAGGAGGACGAACTTCGCATGCTGCTATCGTTTCTCGCGAACTCGGAATTCCGGCAGTCGTCGGAGCGGAAGGAGTTCTCTCTCAAGTAAAAACAGGAGACATAATTACCGTCGATGCTTCACTCGGTGATATCGGGCGTATCTATTCCGGAGAAGTTGCTTTTGATGTTAAAAAAATCGAACTCGGTAATATTCCTGAGGTGAGAACGAAAGTATGTTTGAACGTCGGTTCGCCTGAAGGCGCATTTGGCCATTCGTTCTTGCCACACAAAGGTGTCGGTCTTGCTCGCGAGGAATTCATCATTATTTCTCACATTCAGGTTCATCCGATGGCGCTCATTCATTTTAAAGAATTAAAAGATGAGAAATTAAAAGCAAAGATTGAAAAAATCACAGAGGGTTATCCTGATAAGAAAGAATTTTATATAGAAAAATTAGCGCAAGGGATTGCTCAGATTGGGGCAGCATTTCATCCATATCAGGTCATAGTTCGTTTCTCCGATTTCAAGACAAATGAATATCGCCAGCTTCTCGGAGGAGAGAATTATGAACCTCAGGAGGAAAATCCGATGATTGGATGGAGAGGAGCTTCGAGATATGCTCATCCAAATTTTGCAGAAGCTTTTGAACTTGAATGTCAGGCTATCAAAAGAGTTCGCGAAGTATATGGACTTGAAAATGTCCAGACAATGATTCCTTTCTGTCGAACACCAAAAGAAGGAAAAGACGTCGTAGACATTATGAAAAAATTCGGACTCGTTCAAGGAGAGAAAGATCTTAAGATCTACGTGATGTGTGAAATTCCGACCAATGTCCTTCGTGCTGATGACTTCCTCGATATCTTTGACGGTTTCTCAATCGGCTCAAACGATCTCGCTCAACTCACTCTCGGAATGGATCGCGACAATGCCGTTATTGCTCCTATCTCCAACGAAAATGATCCTTCAGTGAAGAAACTCATTACGATGGCAATTGAAGCATGTCATCGCCGAGGAAAATACATCGGTTTCTGCGGGCAGGCGCCGTCTGATTATCCCGATTTTCTCCGTTTCCTCATTAGTCAAAATATTGATTCCGTTTCGCTCAATTCCGATTCAGTAGTCCCGATGACTTTCGAGGTTAAAAAAGAAGAGGATTTGCAGGATCAAAATAGACAAGGATAAAATCTGAAAATATTAATTAAAACCGGCCATTGTAAAAAATGGCCGGTTTTATGATATACTGTAAACATTGAATCCATATTAGAAATTAAATTTCGTATATTATGCTCACGAATGACGCTAAAATTATCAAATGTATCGCCCGACAAATCCTGGATTCCAGGGGGTCAGCAACCATTGAGGTTGAAATAACCGCAAAGTTGAATGGCGAGGAGATTAGTGCGAAAGCTGCCGTTCCGTCAGGAAAGAGCACCGGTTCCGAAGAAGCCTATGAAATGCGTGATGCTGACGGCGGAGTGCTTCAAGTTATTGAAAGCGTTGAGAAAAAAATTGCTCCGGAAATACTCAATCAACCATTGGATTCTGAACAGATAGATCACCTCATGCTGACACTGGATACTACTCGCAATAAAAAAAATATCGGCGCCAATGCAATGCTTGGAGTTTCTATGGCGGTAATTCGTCTCGAAGCGAAAGTTCGAAAAATGCCACTCTGGAAAATTATTTCAGAAAAAAGTCGCTTTCCTGTGGGAAAACCAAAATTATACATGAATACCTTAAACGGCGGTGCACATGCTGATTTTTGCCTGCCTTTTCAAGAATATATTTTAGCCGTCAGTGGGGAAACGCTTGCGGGCGCAAATGAAAAAGCTCAGGCTGTTTTTCAGAAAGTTAAAAATAAACTGGATGAAAAAAATATCAGTTATTATACGGGTGACGAAGGAGGATTAGCTCCGAGGCTTGAAACTCTTGATGAACCATTTCAGATACTCACAGACTGCATAGGAGATGACCCTGATATTTTTATCGCGATAGATGCCGCCGCTTCTGAATTTTATGATGAAAAGTCGGGCACCTATGAAATATTGGGAAATAAATATGATAGAGCAAATCTTATTTTAATCTATGACGAACTCGTAAAAAAATTCAACCTTCGCAGTATTGAAGATCCGTTTGATGAAAAAGATTTTCCCGGATTTTTGCAAATAGTAAAATTCCTGGGCGAATCTGCTTTGGTTATCGGCGATGACCTTACTGTTACTAATCCGCTCTTGGTAAAAAAATACGGAGAAAGAAAGTGTGCAACCGGAATCATAATCAAACCGAACCAAATAGGAACAATATTGGAAACTTTCGAAGCGATACGCGAAGCAAGAAGTTTTGGTTGGAAGATTGTTGTTTCTCACCGTTCAGGAGAAACAATGGATTCATTTATTGCAGACCTTGCCGTTGGCGTTGGTGCCTTTGCGATTAAGGCCGGAGCTCACACGCAACCTGAAAGAAAAGCGAAATATGACCGTTTGGTAGAGATAGAAAAAGAAATGATTCAGGATGAGATTGCAGAAAAAATTAAAAAAGAAGAAGCAGACAAAGCAAGATGGAGAGAGATTAACTCATAACATTATAAAAAGACCGCCACGGAGAATTCCGTGGCGGTTTGTTGATTATTCAGACCTTCTGACAAACATACGAAACACTAATTCCAATTTGAAGTGCGTTGCGATGTTTTACGACCGGGTCTTTTTCGTGATTTTTTTTGAGTCACTTCCATCGTTTCTTTGTATGACTCAGTTTCAATCCCTTTGATGATGGCGTCGGCCGTCATCTTTTTATCTCCGGTTACAAGAACGACATGCTCACCTTGCTTCTTGAGATCATTTACGGCGATAAGAATTGAACGATCGTTCATATCTCGGAAAGCTTTTTTAATCTGATGTCCAACATCTTTAGAAACGGGAACGACGACTTCTATCCCGGTTTTCATTTTAATGGTAATTGAAACAATTTCACCACCTTTGAAATCTTCTCCGAAAAGTATCGGGTCATTCTCACATTCTGCTGTTTCCACAAATAGCAATCCTGTGACATTAACGCGAATTGTTTTTCCGAATACAAGATGAGAAAGGGTTGAAAGGGGAATACCTTCCTTGATTTCAGTAACTGTTTTTCCTTCCAGTGCCGCAGAGATGAAAGCATTAGTTTGGCGAACATTTTCGCCAACTCTTCTTTTATCTTTTTTGTTGCGGTTAAGTTCTTCACGGACGGTTGACGCTACATAAACATTGTTTTTTCCGTGTTGGAAGAAAGCTCTTGGTCCGTTTAACATAAAAATGTTTGAATCAAGTACTTTCAATTTAACGGTTTCAGTTTCAACACCCCTCAGTTTTTTTTCTTTACGGTGTTTGTTTATTTTTTCAGGCGCCTCTGGGTCTTCGTACATACTTCCTCCTTGAGGAATGAAATCGAATGATATGGCAGCGACCACACTTGCTGTCAAAGTTCTTTGTCATATTTACTGACTATATACTAACATATTTTCATATTTTTGTCTATATGTGGCGAACCTTCCCTTATAATGGGCATTTATAGGCGTAGAGCTAACGGTCTATAAGAAAACAGAGCCATTATATATGAGTTACCACTTTACAACTATAAAAAAAGTTTTCCACTATCGCTTTATTACGTTCGGGTTTATACTATATATATAAAGAATGATTTTATTCACTTCTTTTCATTAAATTATATGCCAACACAAAAAAGAGATTTCACGATGCCTATCATTGCCGTCATTGGAATATTTGTTCTCACACTTCTCCTTAACGCTTCCATCACTCTTCCGAGACAGCAAGTTATTCAGACCGACAACACGACAGCTCCGGTTTCAAAAACAGCGGCTCTTTACACACCTACCTACACCGGTAATCCTCATTTTTATATTGTTGATCAAAATCCTTCACCTCGAGTATCAATTCTTTCCTTAGCCATGCAATCGAAAGGTTTCTTTGTTATTAGAGATGATAAGACCAATGAGATATTAGCTACGAGTCATCTCCTTGAACCGGGCTTGTACACAGGGGGTTCAATTGCTCTGACGAAGCCGGTTGTCTCAGGCCAGAAACTCACAGGAACTATTTATAAAGATAATGGAGACGGTATTCTTGAACCTTCCGACATAACAAAAGACGACAAAACAACACCCGGCGATGTACCGCAACCGCTCAACTGTTCTTTCGAAGTTATTTAGGCGAAATATCGAAATTGAAGAAAATCTTTAAATAAATACTAAAGCTTCGGAAACATTCCGAAGCTTTTTTTAACGTCTTTTATTTCACCCTTATTCATGATATTATTTCCATTATGGAATATAAAACAACTATTGGTCTGGAAATACACGCAGAACTTCGTACAAACACGAAGATGTTTTGCAATACAAAAAATGACCCCGAAGAAAAAAGACCAAATGTAAATATTTGTCCCGTTTGCATGGGTTATCCCGGAACACTTCCTGTAATTAATAAGGAGGCGGTGAAGCACGTCCTTAAAGTGGGAAAAGCTCTCGGTTCAAGACTTGCTGATTTTACTGAATTTGATCGTAAGAATTATTTTTACCCGGATATCCCAAAGGGTTACCAGATAACCCAATATAAATATCCGCTTGTTTCAGGTGGAGAACTTGCCGGCGTTAAAATTACACGCGTACATCTGGAAGAAGATACCGCTCGCTCATCGCACGAAAACGCAAACTATTCACTTGTTGATTTTAATCGTGCCGGGGTGCCGCTCATGGAACTCGTTACAGAACCGGTTATTCATAGTGCCGAAGAAGCGGTAAATTTTGCTCGTGAACTCCAACTTCTTCTTCGTTACCTTGGAGTTTCTTTTGCCAATATGGAAAAGGGTGAGATGAGGGTGGAGGCAAATATCTCGGTTTCAAAAACGGATACGTTTGGTACGAAGTGTGAGGTTAAAAACCTGAATTCATTTAAGACTGTAGAAAAAGCAATCGCATATGAAGTGGCGCGTCACATTGAACTTCTTGAGAACGGTGAGAAGGTCATACAGGAGACCAGAGGCTGGAATGAACAAAAGCAGGAAACCTTTTCTCAGAGAAGTAAGGAAAATGCTCATGACTATCGTTATTTTCCTGACCCGGATCTTCCAAAACTGCAATTAAGCGAAATGCCTGAATTTTTGAATCAGGATCTTCCTGAATTACCTTCCGAAAAACGTGCTCGCTTTGATAAGGATTATGGGGTAAAGGAAGAAGACCGTGAAATGTATATCGTAGACACAAAGCTCGGCGACTTCTTTGAGGAAGTTCTTAAAATTGCCGGAGATAATAAACTTTCGATACTTACATCAAATTACATTACTTCCGATCTTGCCGGATTACAGAAAGGAAATCCGGATATCGATCCGTTTAAAAATATCTCCGCTGAAAATTTTGCAGAACTCATAAAAATGGCAAGTGGCTCGGAACTCTCATCTCGCGGAGCAAAAGATACCCTCGCGATTATGTTCAAAGAGGGAGGCGAACCAAGAAAGATTGCCGAAGAAAAAGGGTTGATTCAAAAGAATGACGAAGGCGAACTCATTGCAATGGTTCAGAAGATAATTTCCGAAAATGAAAAGCCGGTCGCAGAATATCGAGCCGGAAAAGAAGCTTCTATTATGTTCCTCGTTGGGCAAGGAATGAAGGTGAGTAAAGGAAGTGCCAATCCGCAGGTTTTGAAAAAACTTTTTGAAAATGAATTGACAAAATAATATTTACATTATATAGTTCAATTCGGTGGAAGTTTTTTTAGCAACGGAAGAGGTAGTAGAAATGAGTAGTAAAACAAAAAAGATAAGAACATTGGCGGTTGGAGGTTTGGTAGCTGAGGATCTTGATAGAGACGGATATAGCTACAGGGTTCCAAAACCATTTGATATTCCATATAGAGAGCCAATTTTGGTTACTCATGAATCATTCGAATCTCCGATGTCTGCGATATTCGTTTTTTTAGGAAATCGTCCGGTTCTTATAACCGATTAATATTACAAAAAAAAGGGGGGGCTAAAAGCCCCTCTTTTTTGCATTATTTTTATATACACCATAATTTTTCATATTTCGTAGGAAAATGATATAATGAATCTACTTATTATAGTAGTAATATTCTTGAAATATATGGCAACAAAAATCGCAATTAATGGAATGGGACGTATCGGTCGTGCATTTTTAAATCTTGCACAAGGACGACCTGAATTTGAAATTATCGCCGCAAATGATCTTGGTGATGTTGCGAACGTCGCGTATCTTCTTAAATATGACACAGCTTACGGACGAAGCACTTTTGATGTTTCAATGAAAGAAGCTGACGGAAAGAAATTCCTTGTTGTAAATGGAAAAGAAATTCTTATGCTTGCCGAAAAAGATCCTGCTAAATTGCCATGGGGAGCGCTTGGTGTTGACCTTGTTATTGAGTCAACCGGAATTTTTGAATCATATGAAAAAGCAAAATTGCATTTGGATGCGGGTGCAAAAAGAGTTGTCATAACTTCTCCCGCAAAAGGAACTCCTCCCGAAGGAGTTGTCGGGGCTTCTATTCTTTCCGGTATTAATGAAGAAAAATTTGCGACGTGCCAAATTACTTCCAATGCTTCTTGTACAACAAACTCAGTCAGCCCAATAATCCAAATTCTCAATGAAACAATCGGTATTGAAAAAGCGATGCTCTCAACCATTCATGCCTATACCGGAACACAAAAAATTGTCGACTCACCTGACGCGAAAGATTGGAGAAGAGGCCGAGCGGCAGCACAAAATATTGTACCTTCGACGACAGGGGCCGCTATCGCTGTGACGGAAGTTATTACCGACCTCAAGGGAAAATTCGATGGTCTTGCTTTCCGTATTCCCGTCATTACCGGTTCATTGTCGGACGTAACATTCCTCGCAAAAAGAAATACCACCGTTGAAGAAATAAACGGTATTTTAAGAGAAGCAGCAAAGAGTGAGCGATGGAATAAAATTTTCGGAGTCAACGAAGAGCAACTCGTTTCATCCGATATTATCGGACAAAGAACCGCTTCAATCGCAGACCTCACTCTCACAAAAGTTGTTGACGGAAATTTAGTAAAAGTCTGCGCTTGGTACGATAACGAAATAGGGTATACCAGCGCTTTAATTGAACATGTTGTGAAATTGGCGAGCTTTATTAAGTAAAAAGTTCATAAAGTACGACGATAAGCAGAAAAAAAGGCATACCGATTGACGATATACCTTGAAAAAATTATGGCCTGTTCAATGCCCATGTCGTCAAAATGAATCCATAGACTGCGTTTAGTATCACATTCACGTAATCAGGAATTCCTATGGAGAATGATATTGTTGATAGTACTACAGATCCGCCAACCAAGACCGCTAAAAAAAAGAAAAATTTCATTTTCTGATCCTCGTAAAAAATACAAAAATGTACCGAAAGTAGTGTAAATTAAAATAAAAATTTTGTAAAGTATGAAAATCTATATTGCAACCGACCACGCGGGATTTGAACTCAAGGAAAAACTTGTGCCGTTTTTGAAATCTCTCGGGCATGATGTCGTCGATAATGGAGCATTTACTCTTGATGACAACGATGATTATCCGGATTTTATTGCGGAGGCGGCTAAAGAAGTTTCTTTGGCGGATTCTTCTGAAGTTCGCGGAATTGTAATTGGCGGTTCCGGTCAGGGGGAAGCAATCGTCGCAAATAAATTCCCGAACATCCGCGCCGTTGTCTTTAATGGCCAATTTGAACCGAAAGATGGCAGTGAAGTTCCTGATATGATTTTCCTCACACGTTCGCATAATGATTCAAATGTACTTTCACTTGGCGCCCGTTTTATTAGCGAGGAAATCGCCAAACGCGCCGTCCGAGAGTGGCTCGACACGCCGTTTTCCGGAGATGAAAGGCATGCAAGAAGAATCGAGAAAATTAAAATAATAGAAAAAAGTATTTTGTCCGTCTAAAACCTAACAGCTATAACCTATAACCTATTTTTATGGTAGAAATAATCCCCGCAATAATGCCAAAAAGCCTCGATGACTTTAAAGAGAAAGCCGGATTTGTTTATCGTCTTGTAAAAACAGTTCACGTCGATGTCATGAATGGAACGATTACCCATTCTGTAAATTGGCCTTTCTCAGAAATAGGTTTGACTGAACTGAAAAAACTCACAACGGGAGAAATTCCGCTTCCTCACTGGAAGGAAATTGATTTTGAAGTGGATGTTATGATGGAGAATCCTGAGGAAAATTTTGCGGATTGGGTGAATGCCGGTTTTCATCGTGTTATTGTTCATTTTGAAAATACAAAAAAACTCACTGAAATAATCCACGAATGGAAGGGTATCGTAGAAATTGGCGTTGCTGTCGGGGTTGATACTCCGAATGATGAGGTATACAAATATATCGACGAGGGGGTGGATTTCATTCAATTCATGGGGATTTATCAGATTGGTTTTCAGGGGAATCCCATCGATAGTCGTGTTTATGAAAAAATTAAGAAAGCAAGAGAAGTATATCCGAATCTTCCGATAAGTGTTGATGGTTCCGTTAATATGGAAACTGCGCCACTCCTTATTGCTGCGGGTGCAAATCGTTTAATAATCGGATCAGCTATTTTTAATGCACAAGAAGAGGAACATGCAGTACTCGATAACTATAATTATGGTGAAATGGTAGATCTATCCGAGGGAAATCCGACGGGAAATAGAGCAATAGAGAAAGCGATAAAGGAATTTAAAAAACTCACCGTGTAATTAATTGCCATGACAGAAATTTTGAACGGAGAAAAAATTAAATATTTGGAAGAAAAAGCGAAAACAATACGAATTTCAATAATTGAAATGCTTGCGGAAGCCGGTTCCGGGCACACCGCAGGTTCCCTCGGGATGGCAGATGTTTTCTCTCTATTGTATTTTCATGTTCTTAAACATGACCCAAAAAATCCTACCGATGAAAATCGTGATAGGTTGGTTCTTTCAAACGGTCATATTTGCCCGGTGCTGTATTCTTCGATGGCTCACGCGGGATATTTTCCGATTGAAGAATTGCAGACATTCAGAAAGTTCGGTTCCCGTTTGCAAGGGCATCCTCATCGTGAATTCTTGTCACTACTCGAAACAAGCTCCGGTCCTCTCGGTGAAGGGCTTTCACAGGCCGTAGGGATGGCTTTGGCTCTTCGTATGGATGGAAAAGATAATTCCGTTGTTTGCCTCACCGGCGATGGTGAATTAGATGAAGGACAAGTCTGGGAAGCCGTGATGCAAGCAGGAAAAGAAAAACTTGGAAAACTTATCGCAATTGTCGATAGAAACAATATTCAGATTGACGGGTCAACTGATATGGTAATGCCACTCGAACCTCTCACTGAAAAATTTGAATCTTTCAACTGGGATGTCTACGAAGTAAATGGAAACGATCTTGAAGCCGTAAATGAAGCAATTAGAGAATCGGAATTTGTTACTGATAAACCGAGTGTTATTATCGCTCATACGATTTCAGGAAAGGGGGTTAAGGAAATTGAAGGAGATTATCACTGGCATGGAAAAGCGCCAAGTAAAGATGAAGCAGAAAAATTTATCGTTGAACTCAGTAGATAATAAAAAAGAACACATCCGGTGGGATGTGCTCTCGACTAAGTTATTCTTTTTTTGCAAACTTTTCGCAAAGTTTAATGCCGGCATTAACGATTACACCTACGGCTCCGGCGACACCAATGCAGATACCGATTATCACAGCTAATACTAACAATATTTTAATCATTTTCATTACCTCTCACTCATGTTGAAACAAACAACTCCCGATTAATATAATAACGCAAATATAAATTTTGTCAAGTTATTTCATAAAACCTTAATATTATTCATATATGTTAAATCCAAAACTTTTTGATACTGACGTTGCAATGAAATCCACTCGCGATGGATTTTCTGACGGCCTTTTGCTTGCTGCTGATGAAAACCCGAATGTGGTCGGCTTGTGCGCGGATTTGACCGAGTCGGTGAAGATGGACGCGTTCAAAAAGAAATATCCGAAAAGATTTATTGAAATGGGAATTGCGGAACAATCCATGGCGAGTGTTGCATCGGGAATGGCGGCGATTGGAAAAATTCCATTTATGGCATCCTACGCGGTATTTTCACCGGGGCGAAATTGGGAACAAATTCGTACGACAATTTGTTATAATAATGCAAACGTGAAAATTATCGGGAGTCATGGTGGTGTTACCGTCGGAGAAGACGGAGGCTCTCATCAGGCTTTGGAAGATATCGCTCTTGCTCGCGTATTGCCGAATATGACAGTCATTGTTCCTTGTGACGCCATCGAAGCGAAGAAAGCCACATTAGCTGCGTCACGAACAAACAAACCTTTTTACATTCGTCTTTCTCGTACAAAAACGCCTGTTATTACGGTAGAAGAAACGCCATTTGAAATAGGGAAGTCATCTGTGGTATATTCATCAGACAACGCCGGAGTTGGAATAGTTGCCACAGGGACACTTTTATATAACGCGCTCGTTGCAGCCAAGGAACTTAAAGAAAGTGGAATATCTGTTTCTGTTCTTTATCTTCCAACCATAAAACCGCTTGATACTGAAGGGCTTTTGGATTTTGCCAAAAAATGTTCCGGAAAAATTGTCTCAGTTGAAGAGCATCAGGTTCATGGAGGAATGGGTTCAGCCCTCGCTGAATTTTATGCCGAGAATTATCCGGTTTCCATGGAATTCATCGGAGTGAAGGATCAATTTGGTCAGTCAGGAAAACCCGAAGAATTAATCAAACACTATGGATTGGATAAAGATGCGATTATAGAAGCCGTAAAAAAAATATTAAAAAGATAAAAGAGAATTAATTTATGAATACAAAAAAAATATTTACCGGGATACTATCGTCAGCGTTACTTTTTTCAGGCTGGCAGGTTTCTTTGGCTCTCGCAGAGGAAGTCGTAGCTCCAAAAGATGTTACTTTTACCGTTACTGTCGGCAAGCTCGTTTGTGAAAAGGGTACAGGAAGTTCTTCTGTTTCTTTTGAAAATTTTCCCAAAGAGGGCGGATATTACGAAATTACCGGAGAGATGATTAATAAAAATAATATTAGTCTTAGCCGAAAAGTAACTTTGCCGACAGGAACATATTTCTGGAATGGTGTTCCTCAATCCGGTTATTCTACAACAACAGCATCTTCAGGAAGTTTTACGATAAAAGAATGTCCAAAAACAAATACACCCGTCGTCGCTACGAAACCTTTGACCGTGAATCCGAAAATTACCTCCATCGTTGAAAAAACAGATTCATCGAACGAAATGATAGAGGCCACGACAACCGTTAAAGGGGAAACAAAAGAAAATGTCATTCCACCAGGGCAAAAAGAACCGCGCTCTATTCAGAAAAATATAATTGCTATTACTCTTCTTGTTTGCGCTGTTCTCGCTTTCGGTTTCTGGAAGAAATATGGAAAAAAGAAAGAAATGATTGATGAAGTAAAATAAACGGAATTTCGCATCGTTTTTGTTGAGAGGAATAACTCGTTCGTCAGCATTCTGGGTCTAACCCAGAATCCACGTTATTCGGACGTGGATTCCGGATCAAGTCCGGAATGACGGATGGGTGTGACCAGCTACGACTGAAAAAATTGACATATTCATAAAAATACTATATTTTGATATAGGTTTTGGCGATAATTATATCGCCGAAGAATTTGCACTTTTTTATAAGGAGATGCATCGTGGGTAGATTTAAAACGGTAGAATCAAATATCATTCAAAAACTTTTTGCCGATTATACGGAAATATATGTCGAGCGGGTTTGTTATGAGGCGGGGGCGCGATTCAGTATTCCTCTTAAGGAGTCCGATGAACCGAAACTGGAAAAGATTGGTGAATTTGGCGCAAAAATCATCCGTCGTCTTGCTCTGGTTGAAGGAATTACAGAAATTCAAATTTTTCAATCAAACGCCGTTCGGATTACAAAAGATAAATCTCGTAAATGGGAAGACGAGATTTCCGGAGAACTCAAAAGAGCAATCTGCGAATTTGAGGTTTGTGAGGACCGAGGTTAAATGTCATTAAATGACCGACTGTAATAAGTCGGTCTTTTTCTTTTCCCAAAATTATGGTAAAAATAGGTATATGGAAAACGAAAAAACAAATGAAAAAGTAACCATGGAAAAAATCGAATCTCTCGCAAAACGTAGAGGTTTTATTTACCGCGGTTCTGAAATTTACGGAGGATTGGCGGGAACCTGGGATTACGGTCCTTTGGGAATTGCTCTCAAAAAAAATATCAAGGACATGTGGTGGAAACGCTTCGTTGAAGATCGTTCGGATATGTATGGTATTGATGCGGCGATTTTGATGAATCCGAAAGTTTGGGAATCTGCCGGCCATGTCGCAACTTTTACTGATCCTCTCGTTGAGTGTGAGAAATGCAAAAAAAGATTCCGCTCTGATATGACAGAAGGGAAAAAGTGCCCTGATTGTGGAGGAAAACTTGGAGAGGAACGCCAGTTTAATATGATGTTCAAAACGACGGCCGGCGCGGTGGAGGATTCTGCCTCCGTTGTTTATTTGAGACCCGAAACGGCGCAGGGAATGTTTGTAAATTTTAAAAATATCGTTGATTCGTTTCATCCGCGCATGCCGTTTGGTATGGGGCAAATCGGTAAGGCTTTCCGTAACGAAATAACTCCCCGCGATTTCATTTTTCGCACCCGTGAATTCGAGCAGATGGAAATTGAATATTTTGTAAAAGAATCAGAGTGGAATTCTCAATTTGAAAAATGGAGAAGTGAAATGGTGGATTGGATGAATGACATCGGACTCCAGAAAAAAGATATTCATGAACTCGAAGTTGCTCCGGAAGATTTGGCGCATTATTCTAAACGAACAATAGATTTTGAGTTTGATTTTCCTTTTGGACGAAAAGAGCTATACGGCATTGCCTATCGAACTGATTTTGATTTAACGAGCCACCAGAATGGGAGTTCTGTCACTTTGGAATACATTGATGACGTAAATAAAGAAAAATATATACCACATGTTATTGAACCAACATTCGGTGTAGACCGAACCATTCTCGCCATTCTCTGCACCTCTTATGATGAAGAAGAAGTAGAAGGGGAAGTAAGATCTGTCCTTCGACTTCCGAAAAAACTGGCTCCAATTAAAGTTGCCATCTTACCGCTTTCGAAGAAAGAAGAACTTTCCGTTGTCGCACAGCCCATATTTGAAATGCTTCGAAAAGAGTATGTCTGTCAGTATGATGAAACGCAATCAATCGGAAAGCGCTATCGAAGACAAGACGAAATCGGCACACCCTATTGTATCACCGTCGATTTTGAATCCATAAATGATAGAGCGGTAACCGTTCGTGACCGCGATACCATGAAGCAGGATCGAATTGCCATAGATAAACTCTCTGAATATCTTAAAGAAAAGTTCCTGTAATCTTTATAAACCCGCCACTCCGGCGGGTTTTTGTCGATAAAGTAAACTATTGACAGCAAAGAGTTTTTTTGTTATTATTCAGTACAGATATGAAGTTTTGTTTAATTAACTTTTTCCTTAAGGAGGAAAACAATGGGTGACATTGAAAATAAAATAAAAAAATTCTTTAAAACCGTTCATGACTTATATCCTTCAGCATTGATAGCTTTAGCAGTCTTACTGACTATTCTTTCGTTGAGTGGGACAGGTGAGCTGATAGTAAGCGGTTTTGTCCTTTTCGTTTTTGTTGGAGTTGTTGGGGCTATCGGGTTGTCTCGGCATTATAGGCAGAGATTACCAAAATGAGGCTAAAATACATTTTGAAAGAAATCCGTGAACGCGTCATTTTTGCAATCTTTTGTTTTGTAATAATGCTCGTTGCTTATGTATCTATCGGGGGTACCAGCCACATCATAACATGGTTACTCCTCACAATTATTGGAATGTTTGTCTCCCTTCCCTTTGTTCTTTCCTTGAAAGACAAGAAAGAATAGAATTTTTACAAAAAAGTAAAACCGCTCGTATGAGCGGTTTTTTATGTATTATTTCGATAATGATCGATCAAAGTCAATCAAATAGATTCGAGGCATTTTTTGATAATCGACATCCCCATTTTTCTTTCGGAAAAAGCGAAGGCAGAAATTATCGTCATGCGTATGTCCGTGGATAATACCTTGATCTTCCAATACTTTTATTATTTTATTTCTTTGTTCAGTGAGTTCGCGAACATAATCACCCGACATCCCCATCCATTTTCCGAGAGAGATATCAAGGACACCGCTCGCCACATCAACGAGCTCATCTTTATTGAAATGAAAGGAAAGGATTGGCTCAACGGGAACATATTCGAAACCTGCGCGCCTCCATATCTCATGGTTTTCAAATGCTTGTTGCCATTCGAGAAAGGAGTCAGAGGTAATGCTTCGGAAAATAACTTTGTCTTTGAGATCACCTCCGACGAGAGTCAAATCTGAACCTGTTTTTTTGAATTTTTCTCTTTTAAAATTTTGATCGTCAATATCGTATCCTCCGTACAATGGCGGTTCCACTAATTCATTTCCGAGCTTTTGTTTTGCGATATCAAGAAGTTCTTTTCTTGATTTTTCATCAGGGACCGAACTAATAACCTTTGCGTATTCTTTTTGAATTTCCTTATCACCGGAAGTGAGTCCAATTTGAATCATTTTTGTGCGAGTCAAAGCAGGCGCATACTTAATCATATTTATTGCTGCTTTTTTTATCGACGGGCTTTCTTTTTCGATTCCCATTTGAATAAAGCTTCTTCTTTCGTTCTCCGGAATATTACTGATTATCTTTACACATTCTTTTCCAATTTCTTCATCTTGTATGGAAAAAGCTTTCCTTAAGAGTTCAGTTCTTTCTCCCGCAATAGCGCTCGGAATCTGTCGCACAGCTTTCCACTGCTCATTTTTATCAGAACTGTCTAATCCTCGCCTTACATATTCGGGGATTTCCTCGATTGTCAGACCTTTAATATCTTCTTTCATTTCTTCTTCAATTTCATCCTGTTTTTTTCTGGAAACTGAAGCCGCCGAAATTTCATTCTTTGCATATTCTTCTAATGAAAAAGGAACTCTTTCTATATCCTTCGGGAAATTTTCCTTGTCGTTTTGGTATCGAACTAAAGAATGCTCGGAAATTTCTTCCATTCCCGGTATTTCATACATTTTGATAAATTTCTTATCTTGTTCAAACGAAGGGTTTTTTTCCATAGTTGGATTATATCATAATTCTTAATTTATCTTAAGGGAATCGGTTTATTGAAAAATCACTCAAAAAAGCTTATTATAGGAGCACTATGGAATTTCTTAAAGTAAAAAATATTCATTTTGTCGGACTTGGTGGAATCGGAGTTTCGGCTATTGCGCGTTTCTTTTCGGCGCAAGGAGCAAAAGTTTCCGGGTCAGACCGTGCTTTGTTTGATCAAGCAAAATCCCTCCGTTCTCACGGTATAAAAGTTTATACAAGACACGATGCTAAAAATCTTCCCATAAAAGCCGAAGCGGTAGTATATTCGTCGGCTGTTCCTTCCGACAATCCTGAGCTTTCTCTGGCAAGAGAGAGAGGGGTTCCTCTGTTCGAATATGTTGAGGCACTTGGTGAAATAATGAAAGGGAAGTATGGTGTCGGCGTTTCCGGAACTAATGGAAAAACAACGACAACGGCAATATTGGGTAAGATGTTGGAAACCGCAAAAATGAATCCGATGGTGATTCTTGGCGGAAAAGTAAAGGGTTGGGACGCGAACTTAAGGCTTCCTATTTCTACTGTGTCCTCACATTCTGAAATGAACAAGAATAATTTGTTTATTGCGGAAGCCTGCGAGTATCGGCGACACTTTCTTCGTCTTTCGCCGAAGAGTATCGTACTGACGAATATTGAAGCCGAGCATTTGGATTATTTTCATGATTTGAATGACGTGAAAAATGCGTTTTCGGAATACCTCGGAAAATTGCAAAAAGACGGATTTTTGATTTACAATGCAGACGATAAAAATGTTGTCGAAGTTTCCAAAAAAACTAAAGCACTAAAAATCTCTTGTTCCCTTAAAAAAAAGAATGCCGATTTTTTTGCAACGAATATTCGGTATGAAAAAGGAAGCCAGATTTTTCGCGTATTTAAAAAAGGAAAAGATTTGGGAAATTTCAGCATCGGAGTGCCGGGTATTTTTAATGTGATGAATGCCCTTCAAGCTCTCGCTTGTGCTCTCACGCTTAATGCTGATATAAAAAGCATTCAAAAATCGCTCGCTCAATTTCACGGCACATGGCGAAGGTTTGAAAAGATAGGGAAGATTGGGAAGACTACCATTATCTCGGATTACGCTCATCATCCTGCCGGCGTCGAAGCGACAATACGAGCAGCGAAAGAACTATATCCGAATAAAAAAATCCTATTCGTTTTTCAGCCACATCAAAAGGATCGAACACTTAAACTCAAAAGTGAATTTTTGGAATCGCTCGCTTTGGCGGACGATTTAATTCTCTCGGAAATTTACGAAGTAGCAGGAAGAAACGAGACTCGTGTGAAGGTGAGCTCTCTTGATTTAGTACAAGCGCTCGATAATGGAAACGTTGCGTATGGAAAAAATGTTAAGGAGACGGAAAAAATTATTCGCAGAATGTTGCCGTATTATGACGTCGTTCTTATTATGGGGGCAGGTGATATCTATACTGTTGCGGAAAATTTGGTGAAATAAATAAAAAAAATCACTTGGGTTAAACCCAAGTGATTTTTTGTCTGAAGTTTAAAATTCTGTATATTTCGGAGCGGCCTTTTTTGCTGTGCAGGATGCTTCGGCACCACCGTTTTGTCCGGAGCATGTCCAGAGCCAGTTATTTCCGTCAGCGCTTTTTGTGACAGCTGACGAATCTCCTGAGTTGCAAAGAAGTGCATCTTCCGGCGGTACTAGACTATAAATATTATTCGCGGGTCCACATTTTCCAAGAACTGGAGCTGGTTTATCTTCATAACATGTAATATCTCTGTTCCCGACGGCGCATTGCCATATAAATTGTGTAAATGAATCACCAAGGTCATTCGATGTTCCTCTTGTGCAATCGTTGTGAAGTGTCCCGCATACCGGATTTTTACAAACAGCTGTTCCTTGGACATTTTGTATGTTTCCACAATTGCTCGTTTGGTACATAGTCTCACCTGTGCAGGTTTCTGATGTCGGCGGTGACCATGTATCGTCGACACAGTCTATTGGTTTTGCAGCAATTGTTACGGTTGCTGTTTTTGGCAGAGAAGTTCCTCCCGGTCCCGTGCATGTAAAAGTATAAGAAGTTGTTTCTGTGATTGTCTCAATAAAACTTCCCAATGATTCCGGAGTTCTTGCTACTGGGGTTGTTGATTTAACGGGTGCCGATTGTATTGTTTGGCAACTTGAGGCACCTGTGGTTTTCCACATAAATGTAGAAGAACCGCCGGCGTTCACGAGAGGAGGATTTGCGGTAAATGAAACAGTCGGTGGGGTGGGTGGTAGGGCGACTGTGTATATTATGTTTGCCGTTCCAACGACAACTCCACGCGGGCCATAAAATATGCTGCCCCATGGCATCTTGATATAACTTGCCGAATTTACCGGATAATAATATGCGGTGAATTTTGCCAAGTAGGTTCCCGGTTTCTTTTCGGCGGTAAAGCTATCCGTATTTTTAGTTGTTATAAAATATGGATGCGGGCCTTGATAACTCCCGTCAACAACAAATTTTTTCTCGCTATTGATTTCAGCAGAGATTTTTCCACCCAATGTGTTTGTACAGGTGTTCGCCGAAAAATATCCGTTTGCCGTAATCGTTTCTCCCGGTGCATACGTACGATCAGCTTTATTAAGGTCAATGGTAAAATTGGAAGTGAACGTGCCTGCCCAACCACCGTAACTACTCAAATAAAGGTCCATGCTATAGGTCTCCGCTTTTGCTGTTCCTGCAATTGAGAAGATACTGATGACGGTAAGGAATCCGATAAACATACCGAGCACAGCCGGTGCCTCGGGAGTGTTTTTCTTTTTCATAAAACGTATGAGAGCAGCAATGACTGCGAAAAATACGATGACGAAGAATACTATATAATAGATCATAGAGGAGTTTTTTTGCTCGGGGGCATTTTTAGACAAAACATTATAAGAGTTTTGTGCCAAGATTTTTCCTGTTGCGTCAGTTATTTTTACTTCAGCTGTGGGGTTTTTACAATCCGCGGTAATCGGAAGTTCTAAATGTTCGGTATTTCCTGCGGAATTGATATTAATTAGTTTTGTCAGATTAGATGAGCAAAGTTGTTTTTGGTCGTTTGCTATTGAAATCGATAAAGTGGCATTTTCTTTCGTTTCAGTAGGTTTGTTTCTTGCTTCAGGGAAGATACCTGCTCCTCCTGACCATGTGAGATTAAGTTTTGCGATATCGCCTTTTGAATAATAATCTTTATTCAAACCGAGATTTTGTATTGTCGCGCTTTTTCCTTGAAGCACATAATGAAAAGCAACGGGTGATGAAATTTGATTTCCGGCATTGCTGGTGAAGGATAAGACAGCATCGTATGCTTGCGGTTCGGTCATCTTTGTGATGATCGCGGAATATTCAAGAATCTGTGCGGGTTTCAGAGTTACTGGTTTTTGTTTTTCTTGTGCGACAATATTACCGAAGGTATTTCGATAGTGAGTTTGAAAAACTGGGGTTATAGATTTTTCTGTTTTGAAATTACTTTTAATGGTGCAATGTGCGGTAAGTGTTTCTTCTGAAGTTACATCCACACCTTGTTGTGTAGGATGTTTTTCAGTATCCGTTCCGACGGTCAGATAACAGGAAGAGGGATTGATTAGTACATTTTCAGCGACTCCATTTAAGGAAATTTCCGGAGAATTTACCTGAGCAAAATATAATCCATCAGAATTTCGCAGTTGAATCTGAAAAATATAAGCGCCTGCGAAGAAATTGGGTACCGTGTAGGCAATTTCTTTGTGGAGGGTTTGTCCGGCATCAAGAGTTAGTGTATCGTCCGCATATACTTTTTGGTCGACAACGACGAGCCCATTGGTTTCATCCATTTTCAAAAGATTGACCGCATAGACAACTTTTGGCTGAATATCGCCACGATTTACGATATCAAAAGCAATGGAGTAAACATTGTTTTGTCCGGCCTTTACTTGAATTTCATAAACACCGATATTAGCAACAATGTTTGTTGGTGACAGTAAAGTTCGGCTATCCGGAGTGTCAACAGGAGGGACTTCTGTGGCTGCCCTGGCGAGTGGCGCGACACAAAAAGAAAGAAATAAAGCAATTAGGAAGAAAAGACTTCGAAATCGCAAAGAGAATGCATACATTTGTGTTATTTTTTTAGTTCATAATGAATATTAATAATGACTTAATTATAACACAGATGTCTCTCAAAAAGTGTGGATAAACGGTAAATCTGATAGAATAGAAATATGAAAACACACAACTTAGCATTCATTGATGTTGAAACAACAGGTTTGGATATTGATAAACATGAGCTCATTGAAATTGGCTGTGTTTTAGCAAGACAAATTCCTGTGGAGGGAGAAGGGTCAAGACTCGAATTAGTCGAGGAATTTGAATTCAAAATATTTCCTGAACATCTCGAAGATGCCGATCCTGAATCACTTATGATAAACGGATATTCCCCTGAGAGATGGGAAAACGCAATTCCACTTAAAGAAGCGATGGAACAATTTTCTGAAAAGGTGCGTGGGGCTTCCTTTGTGGCTCATAATGTGTCTTTTGATTTGGCTTTTATAGAGAAGGCGTTCAAGAAAACGGGGGTTAAAAATCTTATGCATTATTATAAGATTGATACGATATCTCTCGCCTATGCCATTCTCTACCATAATCCCGAAGTGCAAAAATTTTCGCTTCGTTTCCTCTGTGAATATTTCGGCATTACAAATGAAAACGCGCACACCGCTTTAAGCGATGCGCGCGCGACTTTTGAAGTGTATAAAAGACTTCTTAAGATTGGAGCGGGGGAAGAGTAAGAAATTCTTTGGTGTAGAATTGATCGAGAACTATTTTCCCGAGGGAGATAAAAATATCTCGATCAAGAGAAGCATTTTTGAGCTCTTCTTCTGACCATCTTATTACTGTTTCGCGTGAAGCGAAGAGGATTTGTTTTTGGGCCTCTATTGCGATAGAGGATGGCGCGGAAACAAAATATATCATCACTTTCTCCTGTGTTTTTATGAGAAATCAATTGCGTTCTGTTTGTAAATTATCACTCTTGATATTGTTTGTCAAGTAGGGTAGAATAATCCGATGAAGAAAAAAGGCATAGAAAAATCCAAGATAAAAAAACAACGCGTGTTTGTTGGTCTTTCCGGCGGGGTAGATAGTTCCGTCTCTGCTGCTTTGCTTTTGGATGAGGGATATGATGTTACCGGTGTTTTTATTAAAACATGGCACCCTGATTTTTTGCCGTGCACATGGAAGGAAGATAGACTGGACGCAATGAGAGTCGCCGCACATTTGGGTATTCCGTTTGAAACACTTGATTTGGAATCGACCTATAAGGACGAAGTGGCGGATTATATGATTGAAGAATATAAAAAGGGTCGAACTCCTAATCCTGACGTGATGTGTAATAAGAATGTAAAATTTGGAGGGTTCTTAAAGTATGCCCTCGAAAACGGAGCCGACTTTGTTGCGACCGGACACTACGCGCAAAATATTTTTGAAGATGAAAATTATCATTTATTGGCGGGAGTAGACGGTAATAAAGACCAGTCGTATTTTCTCTGGACTCTGAAGCAAGAACAATTAAAACATATTTTATTTCCCATCGGCGAAATTGAGAAACCGGATGTCAGGAAAATCGCGAAAAAAATAGAACTCCCTACGGCAGAAAAGAAAGATAGTCAGGGCGTGTGTTTTTTGGGGAAACTCGATATGACTGAATTTCTCGCACACTATGAAGAAAAAAAACGAGGTGATGTTATCGATGAAAATGGCGAAGTAATCGGCTGGCATGATGGGGCAATTTTCCACACTCTCGGTTCCAGACATGGATTTACTATTACAAAAAAGGGAACGGAGGATGAACCATATTTTGTTATTGCAAAAGATATTCGAGCTAATACTCTAACTGTCTCACATAAAGAAGAAGGAAGTTTGAAAGGGAAAGGAAGTCAGTCTCTTAAGCTCGAGAATGTAAACTGGATTTTAAAAAATGCGCCTGATCCGGAAGCTGAACTTTCCGCGCGTGTTCGTTATCGCGGGGAATTACTTCCTTGTAGGGTGATTACCGTCGAAACTGAAACAGTCGTAGAATTTTTGGATCCCCAAGAGCCCGTAGCCCCCGGTCAATCTGTCGTGGTTTATGACGGAGAAGAATGCCTCGGTGGCGGGGTCGTTGCATAAAATTCGTGGTTTATATTTATTGACTATAATGTTAAAATGTGATATACTGTATTTAGATGGAGCTTTACAAAGAACCACTATTACCCACAAAAGAAAAGGATGACAGTCATGAACACCGCTTATACAGTTGTAAGAAACAAGGACGGCATCTCAAGGTGTCAAAGAGAACCTTTTGAGTTACTCGATATTCCTCATCACCAACAGATTGTTGAAGCCTGTTATAACAAATTTACTGATTTACCGGACCCTACAGAAATCATTCAGTACCGTAGTTTTGATGATGTTCTGAGTGCCCCCGAGTTGAAAGAAACAACGCTTGTTTTTATCGATGGCGGTGTTACAAAACACCTTATTGATTTAGGTAAGGCCGTTGTCGTTGTTGACGGAGGTATTATAAAACACCAGATTGCTTGTGGAGCACTTTGTGCCGATGGTGGCATAGTTAACGTTAAACCGTTGCTAAGATAACACAAGAATCGATGTCGTAGGCCGTCTTAATTGACGGCCTATTTTAATTTTTAACTCTGGCAATAAAAATGCGTTTTTGCTATACTCATAGGTATATGAAAAACAATATTTCAGGCCTGCTTATTGTATCGTTAGTTTTTGTGGGGGTGGGTTATTTTATTATTAGAATATCGGGAAATGCATCGGATATTAGCCGAGGGACGGAAGCTTCTGCTGTTTCGGGCACTTCATTGGTAAAAAAAGATTTAACAAATATGAAAGTAACAATTGAAAATGACATACCGGGAACCGGTGCTGAAGCTGTCTCCGGGAAAATGGTGTCTGTACATTATGTAGGCACATTACAAGATGGAACAAAATTTGATTCATCTCGAGATCGCGGAGAACCGATTGAATTCGTTTTAGGTGTCGGACAAGTTATTAAAGGTTGGGACGAAGGTATTGCAGGAATGAAAGTAGGCGGAAAAAGAAAGCTTACTATACCACCGGAATTAGCATACGGAGAAAGAGGAGCCGGCGGAGTGATTCCACCAAACGCAACATTGGTTTTTGAAGTGGAACTCATGGGAGTAAAATAATTTTAAGAAAAAGTTAGAAGAAATGAATAAAAAGTTTATTATCGCTTTTTATTCAGACTTCTAACTTTTTTGATTTTATGAAAAAAATATCATCGTTGTTTTTTATTCTATTGATTGCTTATTCAGGAACTTTTCTTTTTAAAGAAGTGAAAGTATTTCTGGCTTCACAATCACAGTTGGAAACAGAGGAAGATCAGCCGATAAATTTTTTCACAGAAAAAGCTTTTCTTTCACCGACGGCTACCTCGTCAGTTGAAAAGAAAAATAATGATACAAAAACTATTCAAGAAACGGATACCGTTACAGATGTCCCCGAAAAGAAGTTAATACCCGAAGTTAAAGCAATTGTCCCAAAAGTTTCTCAGGTGGTTGTTTCCACAAATGAGCCATTAATTCATACTTTACCGAAGTCATCAAGCCGTAGTGTTCTCACAAATGCAGAAATTTTATATTGGACAAATTATTACCGGAAACAGAACGGTCTTTCTTCTGTGTCTGCAAATAGTAAACTTGATGAGGCCGCAACGGTAAAAGTGGACGATATGTTTAGTCGACAATATTTTGAACACGTTTCACCTTCCGGAAAAAATGGTGCGGATCTTATTACTGAAGCCGGGTATGAATATCTCTTAATGGGGGAAAATCTTGCCTACGGAAATTTTTCCAGCGCAAAAGATTTGGTGGATGCATGGATGGCAAGCCCGGGGCATCGTGCAAATATTTTGAAAGTACATTATGAAGAATTGGGAATTTCTGTAAAGGAAGGGGATTACAACGGAAACAAAGTTTGGATGGCCGTTCAGGAATTCGGACGACCGACATCCTCTTGCCCGGCACCGACCGAAGCGGAAAAAGAAAATATTACAAATAGTAAATCGCAATATAACTCATTTTCAGAACAAGCAGATTCTCTTTTGGTTCAGATGAACGATTTAGAGGCCGAAAAAAAATACAGGGAATATAATGAGTTGGTCCCGACGTATAATGCACTCATTTCTGAAATGAATAACTTGGTTCAAAAACTTCGCGTTATTATTGATGCCTATAACGCAAAAATTGAGATCTATCAATTATGCGCTGAACAAACGACATAAGATACTATAAAAAGGTAGGAAAAAAAGTCGGAAACGGCTTTTTTTCTTGTCTTGTGGGTCTTTGGCTACCTGTGGATAAAACATTTGCGTTCTGTTACAAAGTGGTATAAAGTATAATCAAGTGGTAAGAAGTGGAACAAGAAATCCATTGTATCACTTTTTGGTATTGGCACTGAAAGTTAGGTGAGGGAAAAGCTTATAGCTTATAGCTTATAGCTGTTAGGTATTAGCTACGACGGCGGTTGTAGGTAGTCCTATAAGCTATAAGCTAAAGGCTAAAAGCTTCCGGCGATAACTTATATTTATATGTTACTTGGAGAATACACTCACACGCTAGATCCGAAAAAAAGACTTTCATTACCGGCGAAATTTCGCCAAGAAGTTGGTAAGAAGGTGGTTTTGACGCACGGCTTAGATAGATGTTTGTTTCTGTATTCGGTGAAGCAATGGGAAAAAATTGCAGAAAAACTCTCGGAACTTTCAACAGGACAATCAGACACACGCGGTTTCAATCGTTTTATGCTTGCCGGCGCCGTTGAAGTAGAAGTCGATTCTCTCGGAAGAATTTTGGTTCCTGATTTCTTGAAAGAATTTGCCGATCTCGGACAAAAAGTTGTTATCACCGGTGTTCACAACAGGGCCGAAATCTGGAATGAAGAAAAATGGATTGAGTACAAGAAAAGGATTATTGATCAGGCTGATTCGTTGGCAGAGAAATTAGGAGAGATTGGTGTATTTTAATTTGGTTTTGGAAAATTGTGATTAAAGAAAACTCAGAAAACATAGAGGACGAAAAAAGGAACAGTTCGGTCCATATCAGTGTTCTTTTACATGAAGTGATAGAAAATCTTAACCTGGAAAAGGGAGATATTTTTGTGGATATGACCGTTAATGGTGGTGGGCATAGTTCTGCTATTGCACCATTACTCGGCAAAGACGGAATATTAATTGGCATAGATGCTGATCCGACGGCGCTCGTTCGCGGAGCAAAAAAATTGAAAGATAGCCCGGCAAAAGTTCATCTTGTTGCCGACAATTTCAGAAATCTGAAACAAATACTCGCTAATCTAAAAATAGAAAAGGTTAATAAAATTCTTTTTGATCTCGGATTAAGTAGTCACGAACTCGAATCGTCAGGTCGCGGATTCTCATTTCAAAAAGATGAGCCGTTACTCATGACTTTTCCTACTGACAGCACAAAAGTTTCTTTTACCGCGTCAGATATTGTGAATACGTGGGACGAAGATAATATTGCATCAATACTTGAAGGATATGGCGAAGAACGTTTTGCAAAAAGAATAGCGCGAAGAATTGTTGAAGTGAGAAAAATGCAGGAGATTAAAACAACGCAGGAACTCGTTGATATCATTAAAAATGCCGTTCCCGGTTGGTATCGAAGCGGAAGAAAAGCTCATTTTGCCACCAGAACATTTCAAGCACTTCGTATGACCGTTAATGATGAGATTCGCGCCTTGGATGAAGCGCTAAATGCAGCATGGGATGTGCTTGCTCCGAATGGAATAATCGCCGTTATATCATTTCACAGTATGGAAGATCGAATGGTGAAGAAGTTTTTCAAGGAAAAATCACACGGGGGAGGTGCAACTCTGATTACGAAAAAACCTATAGTTCCGAGCGAAGAAGAATTAGAGATGAACAGACGTGCGAGAAGTGCGAAGCTCCGAGTCATTAAGAAAGCAAAAAGTTTAAAAAAGAAAGATTATAAATAAATATTTATAGAATAAAAAAACAAATACAATGGAGGACAATATACAAATCAAATCGATAACCTTGTATAATATTGAGCAGAAGATATTTTGGGCACTCGTTTGCTTGATTGCTTTTTCTCTCGTCTTTTATGTATCACTTGTCAGATTAACCATCGTCCATATAGTAGAGCGAACGACCGCTGAATTGGCAATTAGGGACTCAGAATCTAAAATTGCCGAATTGGAAGCGCAGTTTACCACGCTCGGAAAAAGCGTTGATGTGAATTTCGCTAAAGATATGGGGTATCAAGAAATCTCCAAAATCGATTACGTCTCACGTTCTCCTGTCTTAACGATGCTCGACGGCCATGTCAGATAAATCATACGGGCATAAAAGAATTTGGTTTCTCTATTTTTGTATTATTCTCGTAGCTTCCATACTGATTGGGAGGCTATATGTTTTGCAAATTGTTAAAGGAAATGACTTTCGCGATCAAGCGGAAGGTCAATACAAAAAACCGACAAGTCAGTTTGATCGTAATGATATTTATTTTACTGAAAAGAACGGTAATCTTGTGTCGGCAGCGACGGTGCGAACCGGATATATTCTTGAACTGAATCCGAAAATGATTAAGGACGCAAATTCGGCTTACAATAAATTATCCGAGGTTATTGTTCTTGATAAAACAAATTTTCTGGAAAAAGCAACGAAGAAAAATGATTCATCAGAAATTATCGCGCATCGCATGGAACAGTCTGTTGCCAATAAAATTCAATCACTAAAAATACCGGGTGTTTTTGTTTCTCCTGAACATTGGAGATATTATCCGAGCGGAACACTTGCCGCTCACCTTATTGGTTTTGTGGGATATGAGGAGGATGGAATAACCTTATCGGGCCGATATGGACTCGAAAGTTATTATGACACAATCTTGAGCAAAAATTCGGGAAATTCAGAACGCAATTTTTTCGCCGAAGTATTTTCTTCTGCGACCTCGGTAATTGATCCGGCAGAAAAGGCAAAGGGAGATATCGCGCTCACTATCGAACCGACGGTTCAATCGGAGTTAGAGAAACAATTACGAGATATTAAAACAAAATATAATAGTGGTGATGTCGGCGGAATTATAATCAATCCAAAAACCGGTGAAATCTACGCGATGGAAACGGTTCCGACCTATGACCCGAATGATACGTCAAAAGAGAAAACCCTCTCAGTTTTTAATGACGCTCTCGTGGGAAGTCGGTATGAAATGGGATCTGTCGTTAAAGCTTTGGTAATGGCCGCGGGAATCGATACGGGAAAAGTAACGGCGAAAATGACATACAACGATAACCTCGGTTATATTATCGCAGACGGCTATAAAGTTTATAACTACGACCTTCGTGGACGCGGAAATAATATTCCGATGCAAGAGATTCTCAATCAATCATTGAATACCGGAATGGTTTTTGTAATGAAACAAATGGGGAAGCCGAATCTTGAAAAATATTTGACTGCTTACGGGCTCGGAGATCAGACAACTATCGATTTACCGTCAGAAATTTCCGGGGATTTGAAAAATCTTGAAGCCGGAAAAAATCGCACTGTTGAGTATGCCACAGCTTCGTTCGGGCAGGGAATTTCCGTGACACCAATCGCCATTGCTCGCGCGCTCTGTTCTCTTGGAAATGGCGGGTTGCTCATCGATCCGCATCTTCGAGCAAAAACAATTCTTCCTGCCGGAATCGCAAAACCATTTACCATTGCAGAAGGAACTCGTGTACTCAAACAGAGTACTTCCAAAGAAATTACGCGTATGTTGGTGGAGGTTGTCGACAAGGCTCTTTTAGGTGGTACGGTGAAAATGGATCATTATTCAATCGCGGCAAAAACAGGTACAGCTCAAATTTCCATGAATGGAAAATATTCCGCCGATCAATATCTACATTCCTTTTTCGGTTATTTCCCGGCCTATGACCCAAAGTTTCTCGTCTTTCTTTATGTGGTAAATCCACGAGGGGAAGCATACGCTTCTCATACCCTGACCGCTCCATTTATGAATCTAACAAAGTTCTTACTCTCCTATTACGAGGTACCGCCGGATAGATAGAAAAAAGTATCGTAAATGGTGAAAATTGAAATTCAATGAAAGCTGTTTTTGTGCTATAATGGCCATACAGGGCTCTTGTCTGTGATAATCCGTTAAAATCTCTCAAATAATTATGAAAAATTTCGCAAAAAAAATAATTACCGCTATTCTGGTTGCTGAAGCTTCGGCGGTTTTGAAAAAATATAAACCAAAAATTGTTGCCGTCATAGGAAGTGTCGGAAAGACATCGACGAAGGATGCAATATATTCTGTTTTTTCCCGCGAATTTTTTGTGCGTAAAAGCGAAAAAAGTTTTAACTCCGAAATCGGAATTCCTCTTACGGTGCTTGGCTGTGGAAACGGTTGGAATAATCCAATTATTTGGATTCAGAATATTTGGAGTGGTTTAATGCTTCTCATCGGCGATAAAAAATATCCCGAATGGCTCATCTTGGAAATCGGTGTTGATAGACCGGGAGATATGAAAAATGCCACCAAATGGATTCATCCTGATATCCTCGTAGTAACTCGTTTCGCTGATGTTCCCGTTCATGTAGAATATTTTGCATCACCCGAAGCGATTATCGCCGAAAAAAGTTTAATGGTCGGATCTCTCAAAAAAGAAGGCACGCTTGTTTTGAATGCTGATGATGAGAAGGTTCTCGCTCTTAAATCAAAATGGAAAGGGAAAATAAAAACTTACGGCTTCAAAGAAGAAACAGATATTACCGGTTCTCATGTTTCAATTATGTACGGCGAAGATGATTTGGAAAGAAAATCTCCGACCGGAATAATGATTCGTCTTGATGTCGGCGAAACCAGTATCCCCGCTCGTATTTACGGCTCACTCGGTAAAGCCATGAGTTATTCAGCGATGGCGACCACCGCTGCGAGTATTTCTGCCGGTATTAATCTCGTAAAAATAACCGAAGGACTTTCTGAAATCATACCACCTCAAGGAAGAATGCGGTTGATTCCCGGAATAAAAAATTCAATCATTCTTGATGATTCCTACAACGCTTCACCCGTCGCAATGGCTTCCGCACTTGAAACATTAAAAGAAGTGAAATCATATGGAAAGAAATATGCCGTCTTGGGAGACATGCTTGAACTCGGAAAATATTCCACGGAAGAACACAAAAAAGTCGGAGCACTCGCCAAAGAATCCTGTGATGTACTTTTGACGGTAGGAATTCGCGCTCGTGCCATTGCCGACGGCGCTCTCGACGCTTTTATGAGCGAAGACAACATCTATCAATTTGAATCATCACGTGAAGCAGGGAAATATCTGGAAAAATTAATCGGCGATGGAGATATTATTTTAATCAAAGGTTCTCAAGGATCCGGCTCAAACAGTATTCGCATGGAAAGAGCCGTAGAAGAAATAATGGCCGAACCGGAAAAGAAATCCGAACTTTTAGTAAGACAAGGCGAAGAATGGGAGAAGAGGGCGTAGCTTTAAGCTTTCACTTTTAGGGTAAGATATTTTTTGCTTTTTTATAAAAATATGCTATATTCATAAAGTTCATCAAGTTATAAAGTTCATCAAGTTCATCAAGCCCGAACGCATGGCAAACTTTATTACCCCGGGCCCTATCGTCTAACGGTTAGGACGAAAGCTTCTCAAGCTTTAAATCAGAGTTCGATTCTCTGTAGGGTCACAAAACGCAAAATAAATAAAAATTTGGGGGTCGTTCCGCCTTGTTGGCGGTGCGACCCCCAATTTTTTATTTATTTTAGAAAAGCAAACTGCTTTGCTTTTCGGCGTTTTGTGAGGCCGGAGCCATGTCCTATCAAGGACAGGCGAGGCGAGGTCAACAAGCTCTTAGTAGAATTGGAGCGAAGCGAACAATTATACTTAGTGACTTGCGACCACCCCGTGACAGTATGCGAAGCATTCAATTCAAACCCGCCCGTTGCATTATTAGCCAGTTCAACAAGTAAGTGAACACTTTGACATAATTAAGTAAATCATATACTGTAGGCCACAGGTCTAAATCGTTTAAACCACATCATTGGAGGACATAACGATGGGTACTTCTAAAGAAGAAACACTAAAGAAATTAATTCGCAAATTCGGCTTGCCGGAAACGTCAACATGGGAAGATATTAGCGATTATAGCCGATCATGGGAAGATATTCGCAATCGCAATCAATCACCAAAAAAATTTTGGAGAGATGGCGTACCGATGTTTCTTGCTGGCCTGTTTATTTTTTTAGCTGGCTTTCTTACATTATCCCCTCCGGGGTTTTATGGATTCGGTCGTGAACTTATAAATGCAGGTTATGGAATTTTTCCGCTGGTATTTTTGATTTCTGTAATCGCAGCAGTGGGAGGCGCCATAATGATGCTTGCTTCTTCCTGTAATACGGAATAAAAAAACTCACAGAAACTCGCTCGGCTTTAAGCAGGGCGATTTTTTTTACATTCTTTTTGAGTCTGTCTTTCTGTATGTTATGATATATTTATGTCACTTATTTCACCAAACGAACTAAAAAAGCTTATCTCTGAAAATCCCGGGCTTACCATTATTGATATCCGTTCGCCTGAGGAAATCTCTTCCGGGGTAATTCCGAATTCGAAATGGATGGATGTAACATCAAAAAGTTTTATGAACGATGTTTCTTTATTGCCGAAAGATAAGACTTACTGCGTGTACTGCGCCTCGGGCGGTCGTTCCTCTATGGTTGTGCCTTTTATGGAAATGAACGGTTTTACAAAAGTCTACGAACTTGAAGGGGGGATTATGGCTTGGGAAAATGACGGAAATACACTGGTGTTGCCAAAAGAAGATAAATGAAATTTCAGTTTAATTTCGGAATGACTAACCGAAATGCGCGGGAATATGTCGAGAACGTTACCACTTTATTTATGAGAAATGCGCCATCATAATGGCGTATTTTTTTGTAAGTTATACACAGTAGAATTATTGAAAAAAGTCTTTTATTGTTACAATTAAATGGTAATAAAATTATCGAAATAACACCATGAGGTGTTATTAATTGTTGAATTTATGAAATATAAATTTTTTAAAAAAATATTTGGTCTGGGTGATGGAAATATTACATTTCTTAGTTTTTGTGAAAGACCCCATCTGTTTTTAAAAAATAAATTCAAAATTTATAGTACTTGGCACAAGAATTCCTACTCGGATGTTGTTCATGGTGCGCTACTCGTCGCCTTCATTGTCCTTGTCGCTATAATTAGTTTATTCAGTATTGGTTTATTACCGATATCTGCGGCGGTTGTTAATTATTATGTTGACCCATCGGGGACAGACGATAGCTCTCACGGATTAGGAACGGGTACCGATGCTTTTAATACTATTCAATACGCAATCGATTTTGCCGGTTCTAATTCCATCATAAACATTGCTCCGGGGACATACACGGAAAGAATTTCTATTAATAAATCTCTCAGTCTTGTTGGTGCAAGTAAAGACACTACAAACATTGTCGGAGTTACCGGTTACGATTCCGTTATTGCCGTTTCTTCTACCGGTTCGGAAGGTTCTCCTCTTTTAATTAAAAACTTAACGATTGATGCGAACAACAATCCTTTTGGGGCAGACACCTGGGAGAGTGGTATTTATGCGGATGCTTCTAATTATATCACGGTTGAAAATGTTAATGTCATTAATTTTAAAGCGGACGGTATCCTTCTTTCAAATGACTCAAACAATAATACGGTAAAAAAGAGCACGATTACCGGATCGACGGACGGATGTATTGCCGGTGTAAATATTGATGGAAATTCCGGAGAAAATTTAATCGGTGGCTACGACATCAGCGACGGCAATACGATATCTGTACAGACGGCAGGAATCGGTAATCTAAATGTTGTTTATCTCTCAGGTACTAATGATAAAAGTAACACGATTCAACACAACACACTGAATGGCGGAGTGCAGGCTTTTCAACAAGATAGTTTTTCGACGGGTCAAACAACGGTCGCCGATAATGTGCGTGATAGCGTAGCAAGTCCAACTCATGGAGGAATAAGGTTTGATGGCGGCAACGGAATAATACTTCGAAATACGATTAGAAGTTCCTCACAACCGATTGAATTTTTTGGAAATAATACATTTATTGAGGCAAATCATTTGGACGGAGCGACATCTCACGCAATATATTTAGGAGCTTATACCGGTACCGCGACGATAGATTACAATACTATTTATGACATTAACGGAGGAGATGCTATTCGAGCCGTATCCGGAGGTACTTATTTGAAAATTGATGATAATACCATTTACAATATTTCCGGCGCAGGTATTTATCTTGAGGCTGGAGCAAAAAATGCTGATATCAGGAGTAATGATATACATGATATTGCCGAGACCGGATATGCGGCTGTTGTAGTCTATGGTGAGGGGGCGACAATTTATGATAATATGATCCACCATAATCAGAGTGGCGGTTTGGCAGTGTACGCACAAACAACCAAAGTGGAAAGCAATCGTTTTTTGGATGGCGCTTGGGGAATTATTCTAGGAGCCGTCGGAGCGAATTTTGATATACGTTCAAATAGTTTTGAGGGTAACGATCCTGGTTCTCTGACCGCACACCGTAATCTTTCACTGACTGCAGGTAGTGCGACCGCAATGTATAACTGGTGGGGAAGTGCCGATTTGGAAACTATACAGCAAGGAGTAACAGACGGTGTAACTATACTTCCTTATTATACGAACGCATCAGCGACAGCACTCGCTAGCGCTAAAGCAATTACCGCTTTTAGTATTCCCGGTCAAGTTGGGCTAACCGTGTTGAATGAAGGAAACCATACTATCAAAGTAACAATGCCGAGCGGAACGGACGTGACGAATCTATCTCCCGTAGTCACCTATTCTGTCGCGGCAACAGTGAGTCCTGATTCTTTGGTGCCAACTAATTTTACCAGCCCGGTTACTTATAGGGTCACTTCGGCTGATTTAGTCACTGTTCAAGATTATCTCGTCACAATAATTGTTCTTTCGAGTTCTCAGAATTCCCCCGACGTCGACGGTTCTATCACTCTTAATAGTACCGCTCCGCAGGGTTTGATAGTGAACCCGACACAACCATTGAATGTTACTGTTTCGAGCGGAACAATAAATCCATCTCTTGATGTAAGCGAGTTCATTGGGAGTGACGGCACGGGAACCCTTCCTTCAATAACAATACTTTCTTTAAATGCGGATAACACTGAAATAACAATTCCCGCATCCACTATTGTAACATCAGCCAGTACTACATGGGATGGAGTAATGTCAGTACCGACAAACGTCACGAATATAACTTTGCCTGAGACCTCGGGGCAAACAAAAACTTTGGTGTCCGCCATTGAGTTTGGCTTTAGCGGAGCAAAACTCTCTTTCGATAAATCAGTTAAAATATTATTCCCGGGGCAAGCTGATAAAAGAGTCGGGTATCTTCGAACAGGGGAAAGTTTTACTGAAATTGTAGATAGCTGTGTTTCCGTGAGTGATCAAGTTGCCATTAATGCCGACTTGGTGGGAAGTAAAGAAGATTGTAAAATTAATTCCGGTGCAGATTTGGTTGTGTGGACAAAACATTTCACAACCTTCGCCGTCTACACACAGACGCAACAGGTTACACAAATTATTAGTGGTGGTGGTGGAGCCGTGGTTATTGTCCCTTCGACTCGAACTACCTTGCCGATTGTGAATCCAAACACTATCACAACCACTGCGCCCACTGTCGGTGTCGCGGTTCAGATACCTGAGGAGTCTTCAGTACAAATTCCCGTCACCACGACAGTTACATCCTCGATTACTGCGGGAACGGTAACGACGACACCTTCTTTGGTTGAAAACATTGCATCTCTGGGAACTAAATTATTTGATATTATCTTTACTCTCCAAAATGCTCTATTAAACAAATCGAGCAGTTTGGTTGCGATGACTCAGTTTACCAGTTTTGGTACGGTGCCAACTTCGGTTTTAATGAAATATCAAATTGTCGATTCGAAAAATGTCCCCGTCTATTCTTCAAAGGAATCCGTCACTGTTGAAACTGAACGATTGGTAACGAAAAAATTTGAGAATCTTAATCTTCCAAACGGAAAATACACGCTCGTTCTTTCAACGAGCTATGGTAATAATGTGAATGATGAATTTAAGCAGGTATTTGAAGTTAAGGGGGCTTCTACTTCATGGAGTGTGTGGATAGGTTTAACTCTCCTTTTTGTAGGTATCTTTTGTTTAATATTTTCTATATTTGTCAAACGAAAAGCATAACTCATTTATTTAATCTCAAAAACTTCTAAATATACATTATATGAACAAACTACGAATCAAAACCGACGCAAAAATTTTAATCTGTTTTCTCTCCATTATCCTCCTTTGTTTTATACAGATGGGAGTTACCTATTTATATCAAGGTGGCGTCTTAAAAAATATCACAAATCTGGAAGGAGTGGAAAACTCACTGCAAGTTCTTGCCATATCGAAAAATGGTGACGACCATGTACTCGATGAAACTATTTATTTTTCAATTCTTTACGCCGAGAAAGGTGATTATGAGATGGTAAATAGCTACAAATCAAAATATGATCAATTATTGGCTGAAAGTAAGATTCGTTTTGAAAAAGGAAGTATTGCCTCTCTCTTGAAACAGAGCCATAGAACGGCGAAGGATAAACAACTGACAGAGCTGTATATACAAAATATCGCTTCAGCAGAAACCGGTATGAGAGTAATTGTTACGGATGCGTGGACTGCTTTACAAAATAAGGATATTCAAAAAGCCAATGCTTTAATCACAAGTTCAGATTATAAAAAATATCATGAGGAAATGCATCTCAATATTGATAATTGGATAGAACTGGAAACATCGAATCTTGATGTTCTCCGAAATATTGTTTTTACACAATTACAAAACTCAATTTCTTTCACTCTTGTATATTTTATTATGATGCTGGCGGTTTTGCTTTTTGTTCTTTTCGCCGTCCGAACCTTTGTTGCAGAGCGAGATAGATTTTATGAATTAATTTATAATACTTCACAAGATGCGATGATGACGCTGGAAGGGCCGGACTGGAAGTTTACATCGGGGAATCCAATGGCTTTAAGGCTATTTAATGTCAAAGACAAAAATGAATTTATGTCTCTCAGTCTCGTTGATTTATCACCGGAGAAACAGGAAGATGGACAGCTTTCAAGTGAAAAGGCAAAGATGATGATTGAAAGAGGAATGAAAGAAGGAAGAATTTCTTTCCGCTGGTTGCATAAAGAATTTAACGGAAATAATTTTCATGCCGATGTATTGATGAGCAGAATTGATGAAAAAGGAAAGTCATATCTGCAGGCAATCGTAAGAAAAATGGATTAGGAAATTTAGATTTTTAAAAAACCGGCGCCAAAATGTCAGTCATAAAAGTAATGTAAATGACATCTTCAATAAAAAATAAATCACTTCATATTGTCTCGCTATTATTCATATCAATAATGGCACTTCCGAACATTGTGTCAGCAATGACCGTTAGCGTTGGCATACCCGATGCTTTTTCACAGGTGCAAGCGGGAAATAAGATATATTTTGAAACAGAAATTAAATGGCCGGAAAATACCGGACGTAAAGATTTACGCATCGATTATTCCATATTGGATAAAAATAAAACGGAAATAGCTCAACTAAAAGTCTTAAGAGCTATCGAGACCCAGGTTTCATTCATGGACGGAATAGCTGTTCCCGCAGATGCTTCTTCGGGTTTGTATACCGTTTTGGTGAAAATAAGTGATTACGGAACTCTTTCCAAGGAAGCATCCGTGACCTTTAATGTGACTCAAAGTGGAAATTCAACACAGACATATCTCATTGTTATTATTGGATTTTTAAGTTTTATTTCAATTTTTGTTACTTTTGAATTATTCTTCTTAATGAGAAAGAAATCATTCTGATGATAGATCAACGCCTCTTTTTTCTTGAATAATAAAGGTTTTTTTGAATAAGCAGGGGGGGGGGGAGAAAAAGTCCTATCAAAAATGCTTGACAGGGCTATTTCATTATGCTAACGTTGCGAAAGGTCGTTTTTGAGGAGAGTCTTCAAGAATAGACTATTTGTCCTTTGAAATAATAAAGTACGTAGAAAATCTAACTGATTATTTCAGGGAATTCATGCCGTTTTGGCATATTTCTTAACTTCTAAAAGGAAGAAAAAAATGAATAAGTTATTACTTGCAGTATCTGTATCTTTATTACTTGGCTCCACTGCATTCGCAGACGTAACTACTGCTCCTACTCCAACTACGGCAACAAGTACTTTATCCGTCACAGGTTATAGTCATGCGTTTGCTGAAGCACTTGGAAATCTGACTGGTGTGCAAACTCACGATACTCTTAATTTAACCGGATCACTTTCCGGTAGTGGGAATTTTATTACCGGTCAATCAACTGGTATTGCTGATGTTCTCGGTGCCGGTCCTACTCATTCAATTGCGGAAAGTGGCATAATAGGCAGTCTTTCTTTGAGCCTTGACCCTCACTTTATTTCCGGAACTGGCAGTAGTGAGCAATATGGTGTGTTGAGTTCTTTAGGTACCGGATCAAGTATTGTTAGTGGCAGTTTGTCATTAAGCGGTAATTTAGGATCTAACTTTGGAAGCGCAAGTGCTCTGGATGGCGCAACAAGTACTCAATTTACATCCGGTTTGCTTTCTGCTCAAGGTTTGAGCTCCGGCGATCTTTGGATTAAAACAGCACTTACCCCAGCGATAATTCCAGACCCAGGTACAGGTGGTACCGGTGGTGACAACGGTAACAACGGTAACAACGGTAACGGTGGTAACAACGGTAACGGTGGTACTGGCCAAGATTATGGAAATGGTAATGGCGGTACAAATAATGGTCATGGTAATGGCGGCAATAACGGTAATGGCCAAGGCACAGGCGGCGGTCAACAATAAGAATACCGCGTAGTTGTTCAATTAGCATTTTTGAGAAGGAGTTTTCCCTCCTTCTCTATTTTTTTCTCCCCACAGCACTAACAAATTTTGAAACCATTCTTCTCACGAAACAAAGGATATTATTAATGAATCAGTTACAAAGAATTATCGCAGCAGTTTTTATCTCCGGGTGTGCAATTTCTTTTGCCGCATCCGCAGGAGATACAAACACCAATGTAGATGTCGGGAATAACGCAACAGCGCAAACTATTGGCGGAGCTCAAAATCAAACATTCCGTCAAGGTGATACTTACGTTAAAGTTTCACCCGCTGTGCCACTCCCAAATACTGCGGCTTCACTCGCTGTCAATCCAACCACTTTTTTGAATAACGGTGCAGGCTTGGCGGAAAGGACTGCGCAATATAGTAGATTGTTTGCTCAATTTACTAAAGGTGTTGTTTCAGTCAACGGGTTAAATAGTAAACGTGGCGAAACAAAAACCACAGATACGGATTTTGCCGTCCTCGTATGGCAACCTTATTCCGATTACTATAATGGTGCGGTGAATGAAGATTTGTACGTCAAATCATTTTCGCCGATGATAACCGATATGTCTGTAGACTTTGGTGCTATGTCGCCAACAACAAACTTTTTTGTTATCGGCCATGTCGCCGTGGTAACACCAAAAGGTTCTGATTTATCTGACGCCGTTTTGCAGGAAACATTAATCGCGGAAGCGGAAAAGTTTCTTGTAAACGAAGTTGAGATAACCGGTTTTACGGATATTACTCCAATGGTGATTTTTGAAACAACCGCATTCTATCAAGGCAGTGCCGTGACGAGTGGTGGTTATCAAATCTCTCCTCAAGTGAGCATGTTCCCCGGTGCCGGTGTTGGAACAGGCAGTTTCTTCAGCTTTCAAGATGTGAAAGGTCAATCAACTCCTGAATATCGCCTTGGTATGAAAATTGTTTTCTTAGCAAAAGCGACAAATGCAGGTGAAGGTCATGCGATAGTTGCAAAAGTGCAACAAATCAGTAAGACTATTGCAGAAAAAGCCGCCAGCGAAAAAGCTGCAGCAGCCGAAAGGTCATCTGAAATGGCAGTTAAACATTCTGTTGACACTGCTGTAGATAAAACAGCTCAATAATTTCTTCGATTTTTTACGTAAAATCAATCGCAAAAAAGCGAAAAATAGTTAGATAAGCAAAGTTCAAGCTCTTCATTTTTATGGAGAGCTTTTTTTATTTGTCATTTTTCTCTGGCATAAAAATAGTATTCTTTGTATGATTAGAAAATGAACGATGAGGATATCGTGAAATTAGTACAGAACGGCGATATTGAAATCTTCGGTGTTTTGATTGAACGTTACGAGGAGAAGATGCTTCGATATGCGCGAAAATTTTTATTTGGTACTGATTCTGCAACTGATCTGGTGCAGGATGTTTTTACGAAAGCCTATATTAATATATCCGGTTTTGATACAGCGAAAAGATTTTCTCCGTGGCTTTATCGTATTGCGCATAATTGTTTCATAAATGAATTAAAGAAAAATAAACGAGAACCCGTGCCGATGTTTGATATGGACATTTTTTTCCCGAATTATCCTCAGAATGATACGCCGGAAACAGAGGTGATTCGAAATGAGTTAAAAAAGACACTTGGCGATTGTATTAATAATATCGATTACAAATATAAAGAAGTTCTCATCTTGTATTATTATGAAGAATTAAGTTATAAGGAGATTTCGGATATCTTGCATATCCCCGTGGCAACCATAGGAATGAGGATTAGCCGCGGAAAGGAAGCAATGAAAAAAATTATACTTAAGGAACAAGAAATATGAGTAACTCAAAAACAAAATCGATAAAAAATTCAATATTGTATAAAATAAAAAATGGAGACATTAAGAAACTTCCAAAAGTTATTTTTAATGTAAAATCGGCTTTTTTTATTGTTGCGTTATTCCTCGTTCTGTCTTTTTCAGTTTTTGTGTTAAGTTTTATTGTTTTTTCACTTCAGATCTCCGGACTATGGAAGCTTTCATTTTTTGGAATTAAAGGATTTCAGATGTTAATTAGTAATTTACCTTGGATCATTATTCTTCTGGTCATAGGGTTTATTGTCATTTTGGAGATTATGGTAAACAGATATTCCTTCTCTTATCGAAAACCATTTCTGTATACCTCATTAATGGTAATCTGTCTAGTCGTCGTGACAAGTCTCGTTATTAGAAAAACTTCCTTTGATGAAAATTTTTATTCAAAAATTGAACAGGGAAAAATACCGGCATTTAAGCCGCTATACGAAAAGTATGTTAATCCGAGTCCTGAATACTTTCACCCCGGGACGTTGATAAAAATGGAACCCGAAGGTTTTATCCTTGAGCTTCATGATAAAAAAACTATTTTTGTGAGGATATCCGAAAAAACAGAAAAGCGAATCGGTTTTGAAATTTATCCAGGAACTCGATTACTCGTTGTCGGTAAAATAGTGAACGAAATTATTGACGCAGAAATCATCGATAATGCGCCCTCTAGTGGGCGTCCGTAATATTATTTTTTTTCAATTGTAGTAATATATAGAGAGCATCTGTGCTCGTTTATTATTTATATATTTCTAAAATATAATTATTTATGAAATTTTTTCTTATGAATCCGATGCGCATCGTTATTTTATTATTAACATTCGGTATAATCGCGGTGGGCGGGTTTTGGTACTCATCGGATCATAGAGCAAATTTATCAAACTCCGATATTTCCGCCGCAACGTCAACTGATAGTGCTTCTTATATAAGACCCTCAACAGAAGCAGATAAGACAAATAATCCGCCTCCAGAGGCTGCAATTATTGCTTGTTCTGGTAAATCAATTGGCGTAGCATGTCAATTTTCAGATAATGGAAACATTGCTGTTGGTGTCTGCGACGATAACCCTGGTGTCCTCGCTTGTAGAAAAAATGATGACGCTGGCGTTGGACAAACAGCTACAGGGACAACAAAACCGACGACAGGAACTACGGGTGCATCGATAAATAGTCAACCATCAAAAACAACAACGACAACCACTTCTACCACCACAACTAAACCTACTACCCCGCCTTCATCCGGGGGGCAGAGCAGTTACAGTATAACGCAGGCAATTTCTGATCAAGCTCAATTAAACACGCTGGCTTTTGATGGGCTCGGATTTTTAACCGGAAATACTTGCTCGGATTCATTTTTACCTCCGGGAAAAGTTGCTGATTTTTTCGGTTTTCAATATTTGAGAGATACCACGGCGAACGGAAAAGGACATGATACTGATTTCGTAACCAACTCGGCTAATAATGTTCTGTATACTTTAACGGCTGCACAAAAAGCGAAGATGACTGCGCTTGCGAAATCACAGAGCTCCCAAGTAAATGAATTCGCGTATAAAAGATTTCCTTTGATGGTAGCTTTTCGCCGCGAATTTACAGGAGATATTCCATCCGGAACAACTGGTTTGAGTAAAACAGCAGTAATGGACTATTCCGCGGATCTCTATGAAATTGATGCTCAGATAAGTTTGGAGAGGGCACAATTATTTGGAGAGATTATCAGGTCACTTTCAACTGAACAGAAAGCATATTTTGATGCTATGGTGAAAGGAGGTTTTGCCTCGTGGAAGATCTTACCGGACCAGGTTGATAAGGTAAATCTTACTGTTGACCAGTCAGTGCTTATGATGACGTATGCGAGCGAAATGTTTGGTTGGTATGCGGGAAATATTGAAGCTGATACATATTTCTGCCCTGAGAGGCAGGCGGATTACTTTGGCGGATTTTATATAAAAGACGCTCCGGCTATTGGGAATGCCGGTTATACTATCGATGAATCTATCACCGGCGACCAAGGTCAAGCTTTCTTAAATGCTTTAAGTAGTGCACAAAAACCAATCATAACAACTTTAGTTGACACACAAAGAACAGCAATCAACAGTATTGTCGAAAAAAGACGTGCTATTTCAACCGAATTGCGCAATGCCTTGTCGACAGGAACAATTGATACCGAAAAGGTAATTGCTTTGTCGAGACAATACGGGGAATTGGACGGAGAAATTTCATATTATTACGCTTCTGCCTTCTCAAAGGTCGGTAAAACTCTCACTACTGATCAAAAAGCGAATTTGGTGAAGTTAAAAAATCTTGACGGATATTCTTGCCCAAGTACTTCTGCATATCTCTATTCGGCAAAGATTACAATGCCAACAGTTGAAAGTACAGATTTTCTTTTTGCTAAATAACTATTCATTATTAATTTTTTGAAACATATGTATAAAGATACCGATAAAGTCGTTTTGATTACGGACAATGATGATCTTGTCGTGGAAAGCAGTGATGACAAGAATCAAACAAAAAATAAAGAAAAAATAATTATTGCCGTATTGTCTGTCGTATTTTTGATTCTTCTTTGTGGAGTCATTTGGGATCTTTATGGAAGAAAAACCTTGACCATATATTTATGCGGAACAGAAATAGCGACAAGCACTGCTGGTTTATTGGGTACGAGTACCCCGAAAGATCTTTCCATTGCATCACAAAATACAGCGAGTCCCGAAACTCCCCCAGCAACTCCTTCTGGTGTCAAAAAGAGCGTAGGCAATACCCCGCTAAAACCTTCAGGAAATACTACCGCGTCTATAACGAAACCGAGTAGTAGTGTCGCATACTCTTCATATGGCACCTGTATAGAAAATGCGAAAGATCTTGGTTCCAGTAAAGATTGCTGTGATTGTTTGAGCGCTGATGTTTCCGTGAGAAAAGCATGTAGAGACTTCGCGGCGACGTATGATTTTACAAAAAATACAACAATAAAAACATTCACTATTCCTTCGTCTCTCGGTCGAACCGGAAATTATACTGCTTACACATCAAGTGCCACACAACAAGAATGTAAGCAAAAATGTGATTCTTCTACAACTCTTCAGTGTGGCGATTTTCAATTCTGTCGGACTGCGTGCGATAGTATGACACAATAATCAAATATGAATAAGAAGGTTTTTATTTCGCTCATTTGTGCGTTGGTTGTCGGGATTATTTCGATTTCGTATTTTTGGGTCGCAAACAGAGACAAAAAAATAATTTCTTCCGAAACATTATCGCAATCCGAACAGGTAACCAAATCAACCTCTACCGAACAAATAGTCACGATTACCGAGCCGTCGACCGTCACCTCGCAAAATTCCGTTCAGGGAAGTTTCTCGTTTGGAATTCAGGGCGATTCTCATCCTGAAAGAGCGGGAAAAATGTTTAATGCGGATTTGTATGCAATAAACCTGCAAAATGCAAATAATGCTAATCTCGCGTTTTATTTTCTTCTCGGCGATGACTTCAGTATTGAGAAATTGATTGAGGACAAGACCTTTACTCAAGAAACTGTTGATAAAGTATATTTGCAGCAAAAAAATTATTTGAAAAATATTTCCGTGCCGATTTATTTAGTGAACGGCAACCATGAGCAAGAAGCCAAATATTTACTGGACGGTACGAATAATAATCCGGCAATTTTAGCAAAAAACGCGCGCGCAAAATTTTTTGATTCTCCCGGCGCCGAAAACGGTTACTACTCTTTCACGCATGGAGATGCTCTCTTTGTTGTTATTGATTTTTATTGGCATTCGGACTTGGCGGCGGATAATGTTGCCGGCGCAAAGGGCGGAAGCGCGAAACGAAGCGATTTATGGAACAATACGCTCGGCGACGTCCAATATCAATGGTTTAAAAAAACACTGGAAGAAAGCAAGGCGAAATATAAATTCGTTTTCACACATCATGTTCTGGGCACAGGGCGCGGAGGAGTGGAGGAAGCAAAGTTGTATGAATGGGGCGGATACAACTCAAAAGGCGTTTGGGAATTTGATACCAAAAGGCCGGGATGGGAATTGCCGATTCATCAGCTGATGGCGAAAAACGGTGTGACGATATTTTTCCAGGGACATGATCACTTATTCGCCAAACAAGAACTTGATGGAGTAATCTATCAGGAGGTTCCAAACCCTGCGGATAATACTTATACGGCATTCAACAAAGATGCCTATAAAACGGGAACCGTATTACCGAATTCCGGATATCTCAATGTGACGGTTTCGCCGACGAATGTAAAAGTTGATTATATACGAGCATTCCTTCCAAAAGACGAAACGGCAACGAGTAAAAACGGTTCCGTAGCTTTTTCCTATACCGTTCAATAAATTTGAATCATGAAAATCTTCAAAACATCATACATTATTATCGCTTTGCTTATCGGAATCTGCGCTGTTTCCGTTTTTTGGGCGATGAATAAAAATACTGCGGAAGAGATTTTTCCCGAACAAGCGGCGGAAATTTCACGGTCGACAACGACGCCAGCAGACATCAACGCGACAAGCCAATCTCCCGCCACACAGGGTGAAGCAGTGGACGCAGTGGAAGAGACCTCAAAGGAAGTCGCCGGCGGCGACGATAATTACGTTTTTGATATAGAAGCCGATCCTCATATGGATGAGCAGTCTGATTCCAAAATTTATACTCAGACCTTAAAAAATATTGTGAGCGACAAACCGGCATTTTTGATAGACCTCGGTGATATTTTTATGGTGGATAAATTGTCTGATAAAAGCGAGGCAAATATAAAAGCGCGCTACGACCTCATGAAAGGATATTATGACCTGCTCGGGTCCATTCCTCTCTATTTTGCGATGGGAAACCATGATGGAGAAGTTGGCTGGGATAAGCTCTATACGAAGAATTATCGTCTCCAATATTTCCCGAAAGAAACCTACGATAAAAACTATTATTCTTTTGAAAAGGAAAATGCGCTTTTTGTCGTTCTTGACCCGTACATGTATACGACGACGAAGCCAAATGAGAACGGGTGGGACTGGACACTTGGAAAAGCGCAATATGATTGGTTGAAAAAAACACTTGAGTCGAGTAATGCAAAATATAAATTTGTGTTCATTCACCAGCTCGTTGGCGGAGATAACCAAGGACGCGGAGGTATTGAATTTGCCAAACTCTATGAATGGGGAGGAAACAACATCGACGGCAGTTATGGATTTACATTGAATCGTTCAGGATGGGGAACTCCGATTCATCAATTGCTGGTCGATAACAAAGTTGATGTAGTTTTTAAAGGTCACGATCATTTTTTCGCTAAGCAAATATTGAATGGAGTGATATATCAAACAGTTCCACAGCCAAGTCATCCTGGGGCTAATATTAATACTGCGGAGGAGTATGGATATTTAAATGGAGTAATTCTCGGAGGTTCCGGTTATTTGAGAGTGACAGTTATGGACACAAAAGCTCTGGTTGAATTTGTTAAGACAAATAGCACAAAAGATGTTGCGGATTCATATTCTATACAATAAAAAAATGTAACTTTTTCTGGTGCTGATTCCATAGTATAGATGGATACAAGATGTATTTTGTTTAAGATAATTATTAATAATATTAAAATTACGATGAAAAAAACTATCGTTTTAGGTCTTAGTGTTGCCTTATTGGCCATGTCTGGAAGTATTACTTATGCACAGATAAAAAGCGTTGGAGCAAAAGCTTTTGCAAATCAAAATGCAAGTATGAATCTTCCTTGTGTTCAGACAGCTGTTGGGGTCAGAGAAACAGCTATTCAAGCTTCATTTACAAAATTCACGTCATCAACATTAACAGCAATGCAGACAAGAGCTACTGCACTTAATACTGCTTGGGGTATGACCGTTGGAGCAGAAAGAAGAGCTGCTCGGAAAGCTGCCTGGGATGCATATAAGTCAACCAACGATGCAGCACGAGCAACTTTTAAAACGGAAAAACAAGTAGCTTGGGATACATTCAACAAAGCTTCCGCTGTGTGTGGGGTCGAAGTTGTAGAAACACCTTCTCAAGACGGGTTGACAATATAAAACTACACTAAGATATAAAGACAAAAAATACCCTGACTAAAGCGACGGGTATTTTTTTATATAAAAACAATAAAAATTTTATTTTATAAAAGTACTTATCTTGCTGGCATAAAAATAGTATTCTTTGTATGATGAGAAAATGAGAAATATGGATATTATCGAAATTCTGAAAAACGGTGGTATTGGGATTTTTCCGACCGATACATTGTATGGATTGGTTGGCTCGGCACTTAATCCGTCCGTAGTGGAAAGAATTTACAAGGTAAGAAAACGGTCAGACGGGAAACCGTTTATTGTTTTGATACACGAGATTAAAGATCTTGAATCTTTTGGCATTTTAATTCAGAGTGAAGAAGTAAAAACCGCACAAACGTATTGGCCCGGCCCCGTGAGTATAATTTTACCGTGCGATAATCCTCAATTTGAATATTTGCATCGAGGAACGAAATCAATCGCTTTTCGCTTGCCGGCAGACATTGAACTTCATAATTTTCTCAAAGAAACCGGTCCGCTTGTCGCACCTTCCGCCAATACCGAAGGGAATCCGCCGGCACTTACCATAGAAGAAGCAAAAAACTATTTCGAAGACGAAGTTGATTTTTACGTTGATGAAGGAAAAAAGGAAGCTCTGCCTTCAAAAATTTTAAAAATTGTCGGAAGTTCTGTTACTACTCTGCGATAAAGATATTATTGAGAAAATTCGAAATTTCGGTATAATGAACCAATATGCAATCAAATGAAATAAGGGCGAGATTTTTAACTTTTTTTGAGAAACGCGGGCATGCAATTATCCCGAGCGCTTCACTCATTCCTGAAAATGACCCTTCAGTGCTTTTCAACACGGCCGGAATGCAACCATTAGTGCCGTATCTTCTTGGAGAGTCACATCCGAGTGGTGCGACACGTCTCGCGAATTCACAGAAATGCGTCAGAACGGTTGATATCGATGAGATAGGTGATAATACCCATGCGACATTTTTTGAAATGCTCGGCAACTGGTCGCTCGGAGATTATTTTAAGGAAGAGGCCATCGAATGGAGTTTTAAATTACTTACCGACAAAGAAGAAGGATTTGGACTCGATCCGAAACGACTGTATGTAACAGTTTTTGAAGGTGATGAAAATGCTCCTCGTGATGACGAGGCTTTTGAAATCTGGAAAAAATATATTCCCGAACATCGCATTTATTTTATGGGTGCGAAGAATAACTGGTGGAGCCCCGGAGATAATGGTCCGTGCGGTCCCGATTCGGAAATGTTTTACGATGTGACGGTTGAAGGACTCGGTGACATGACGAAGGAAGAATACTTGAAAGCTGATGATGAACAAAAAATTGTTGAAATCTGGAACGATGTTTTCATGGAATATGAAAAGAAAGATGGAAAAGTAATAGGGAAGTTGTCAAAGAAAAACGTTGATACCGGATCAGGGCTAGAGCGCGTGACGATGGTCGTTCAAGGAAAAAATAATATTTATGATACCGATTTACTGCAACCGATAGTTCATCAAGTTCATAAAGTTTCTCAAGTTCGTCAAGTTACGGACGGAAATGAACGTGTCGAGCGAATTATCGCCGACCACTTGCGCACTTCGATTTTTATGATTGCGGATGGCGTTGTTCCGTCCAATACCGATAGAGGTTACATCTTGCGACGTCTTTTACGTCGTGCGGTAAGACTTTCACATACCTTGGAACTCAGTTGCGGGCTGGAAGAACTTGTCGGTTCTGTTATTCATATTTATACTGATTCCTATCCGAATTTAGTAAAAGATGCCGTCAGAATTCAGAATGAAATAAAGAAAGAAGAAGAAAAATTCCGTCTCACACTCGTCCACGGAATGAAAGAATTCGAAAGAATTTCAGAAGGGAAGAGTGAATTATCCGGAGCGGAAACCTTCAGTCTTTTTTCCTCGTATGGTTTTCCGATTGAGATAACAAAAGAACTTGCTTCTGAAAGAGGAATCGTCGTCGATGAAAAAGGCTTTGAAGAAGAATTCAAAAAACATAAAGAAATTTCTGCCGTCGGTTCCGAACAAAAATTTAAAGGCGGACTGGCTGATACTTCGGAAATTTCGACGCGTTATCATACCGCCACACATCTTCTCCAAAAAGCTCTCCGTACGGTTTTAGGCGAACACGTTTTTCAGAAGGGAAGTAATATTACTGCCGAGAGAATGCGTTTTGACTTCTCTCATGGAGAAAAAATGACCGATGAACAGAAGAAAATGACGGAAGATTTGGTGAATGAAAAAATTAAGGAAGCCTTGCCGGTAATGTACGAGGATCTTCCGATTGATGAAGCCAGAAAACGCAATCCTATCGGCCTATTTGGCGATAAATATGGCGATGTCGTTCGTGTTTATACAATAGGCGAAGGCGATAAAAAATGGAGCATTGAGCTTTGTGGAGGCCCACACGTGAAGAATACGAGTGAACTCGGTCATTTCAAAATCCTTAAAGAAGAAGCCGTGTCAGCAGGAGTCCGAAGAATAAAAGCTGTGCTTGAATAATTTTTAAAAAAATAAACCGCTTCGAATATTTTCGAAGCGGTTTTGGTTTATTATTGAGAGTAAAGGAAACATTCTTTTTTTATGATTGCCGAACCTGTTTTTGAACGTTATGCACACCCGTTTTTTTCCATCTTATGTTATAATATAGGCAATGGGGAGTGTTCAAACTTCCTTTTGAAATGGGAATATTTTCTTCAAACAAACCACACATCGCGACAATAATTGATATCGGAAGTTCGAGTATCGGGGCTTCGGCTGTTTTACTGTATCCGGATAAAAAACCCTCCGTTCTTTATACTATTCGAAAGGATATGGCGTTTCAGGAAAAGTTTAATTTTGATCGATTCGTTCTTTCAATGTTAGAAACGCTTGAGAATGTTGTTCAAGAATTATCATCATTTCCGCTTCCTTCACATTCAGATCAAACGACGCTCTGTGTGTTTTCTTCTCCATGGTATGCTTCTCAAACACGTTCTGTTAAAAAAACTTTTGAAACAACGACAAAAATAACGGAAAAAATTCTGGAAGAAATACAGAATACTGAAGTTGAAGCATTTAAACAATCTGAACTTAAAAGTATGGGTGAAGATGCTGTTATTCTTGAAGCTGAAACTATTCAGACAAAAATAAACGGCTATGAGACCGCTCATCCATTTGGAAAACAGGCGAATGATATGCAGACGGTTATGTATATCAGTATTTCTCCCAAATCTATTATAAAACCGGTCACAGATAAGTTACGAAAACACATTCACGGTAATAATCTGCATTTTTCATCATTTTCTTTTTGTTCGTTCGTCGCGGTGCGAGATATATTTCACGGAAAGAATTTCATGCTCATCGATATTTCAGGTGAGGTGAGTGATATTTCTATTGTTAAAGACCATGTGTTGCAGGAGACGTTTTCATTTCCTTTCGGCAAGAATTTCCTTTTACGAAAAATTGCTTCAGAAACCGGTCATACCTTTCAGGAAGCGATTTCACAATTCAGAATGGTCAGTAATTTAGAATCAAATGAAAATAATTCAAAGAAAATTTTGATTGCGATGGAAAAAGCAGGCAAGGATTGGCTTCTTGAATGCAAAAATGCACTCACGCCGATTCTTGAAAACCAAGAAGTTCTCCCCCATGATGTTTTTATTACAGCCGACGAAGATGTTTCAATGTGGTTTATTTCTAATGTTCAAGAATTCGAAAATTCATCTTTTACTTTTACCGATAAACAATTTTCCATCAAGCATTTGAATCCTACATTCCTATCTTCGTTTTGCGAATCAGAAACCGGAGTTGAGAGAGACCCTTTTATTATGATTGAGAGTCTTTTTGTAAAACGTTTTATTTAATATTTCTTTTATCAAATATCGCGAGTCAAATTTATTAACCCCTTTTTATAAAAAACAAACATATGGTAAAAAAGATAATGCAGGATGTCGTTTCGATAAAAAAGGAACCCCATGGTAATTCTCGAACGGTCAATAGCGGGGAAAAAATAACGAAACACTCAGTCTCCCCTGTGGAATCATTTCCTGAAAAAAAGGAATTCCGAAAAGCAACGAAACAAGTTGAAGAAATTCTTCCCGAAATGGAAAGAGATGAACAAAAAATTAAGGATGAAGTACTCGAAAGTTCCCCTATTTTTGCTAAACTCAAACAGCGACATGATGAAAGGGAGAGTTTTTCAGAGGAGTATGCCGCGGGTCACAATAAGCTCTGGAAAACATATTTTGTTAAGGGTATTTTTGCGGCAGTGATTCTCATAGTTTTCGGCATTGTCGTTTGGAGTACCGCATTTTATTCCGCATTTATTTCAATACATCTTAAACACTCTAAGGTAGCTTTGAATAATCAAGAATTCCATTCTGCTGCTGATACACCGGATCTCGTTCCTTATCAAATAATGTCATTATCTGAACAAGCCAGTGTAAAAATTACCCCAACCGGTGAAAAAAGAGTAACACAAAAAGCTTCCGGCCCGATCGTTGTTTACAATAATTTCAAGACTCAGCCTCAAATATTAGTAAAGAATACCCGATTTGAGAGCGCTGACGGCAAAATTTATCGAATCGATCGCCAGATTGTTATTCCGGGAATTAAAAAAGTATCAGGCAAAGATGTCCCCGGTTCCGTTGAGGTTACGGTGTATGCTGATGAAGCAGGATCAGATTATAATATAGGGCTCACTGATTTTACCATTCCAGGCTTTAAGGGTTCGCCACAATATCAAAAGTTTTACGGACGTTCAAAGGCGGCGATGAAAGGTGGAGCTTCCGGAATGATTAAAACAATTTCCGATGCCGACAGAGAAGCGGCAAAGACCAGTTTAACGAAATCTCTGACCGATAAACTCACAGCGAAGGCAAAGACTCAAAAACCAAAAGGAACTGTACTTTATCCAAAAGCGATGTTCTTCACCTTTATTGATTCAGTTGATGATAACGCCGCATCAACAGAAAAGGACGTTTCCTTCACCTTGAAGGGGGAATTAGGAGTAATCTTATTTAATGAAGACGAACTGAGTCGAAGTATCGTAAAAACGAACGGGGAAGTGACTGCAGATGAAAAAATAGCTATTGATAAAATAGAGAGTCTTGATTTTGAATGGAAGATTCCAATGAGCAGTGTTCCTGACAAAACCGCTACCTTGGACTTTACGCTTTCCGGTCCAGCCAACGCTGTCTGGGTGGTTGATATAAATTCCTTTAAGAATAAACTTGCAGGAACGAGCAATTCAGGGTATCCTAAAATAGTCTCAGAATTCCCCGGAATTGAGAAAGTTACGAAGAATTCTATCAGTCCATTCTGGATGAATACATACCCGAAGGACACAACCAAGATATATATAGAGACCATTATTGATTAATCACATATTAGTGCTTGACTATTTTAGCTAAAATATGCTAGCATAGTGAAACTTACGCAAATGAATTTAAAAGAGAAAGAAGAGGGCGTATATGGTACCATCACAGAGGCTTTGCCGAATACCTTGTTCCGTGTGTTATTAGACGGAGTTAAGGAAGAAAAGTTGGCCTATTTGTCGGGTAAAATGCGAATTCACAGAATTAAAGTTCTGGTCGGAGATCGTGTTTTTGTCACTCTCGATCCTTATGGAGGAAAGGGGCGTATTACAAAACGGTTATAGTTTCGTTATTTCTTTGGAAAAGGAGTTGTTTTCCGAAGTTCACGTTTAACTCATCATCCGTCATAAAAGCGGAGGAAGAAGGGAAAGACGTACCGAGTTACTTTTATAGTTTAAAATTTATCATAAAATATTATGCGAGTAAGAGCTGCAGTTAAAAAGATTTGTCCGAAATGCAAGACTGTTAGACGAACAGGTCGTGTGTTTGTAATTTGCGATAATGCTCGTCATAAACAGCGACAAGGCTAATTAAATTTATATAATATTATGCGTATCCTTGGAATCACCATACCTGATAATAAACGTCTTGAGATAGGATTAACATCTATCTACGGAATCGGCAGAACAACTGCTAAAAAGATACTAACAGAAGCTAGTGTCGATTTTGGTTTGCGACCAAATGCTTTAACTCCTGACCAGGAGGCTTTTATAAGAAAGGAAATCGAAGGAAGAAAGGTTGAAGGAGATTTGAAACGTCTCGTTGCCGGAAATGTAAAGCGTTTGAAAGATATTAAAAGTTACAGAGGAACCAGACACGCGAGAAGACTTCCGTCACGCGGACAAAGAACTAAAACCAACTCCCGCACCGTTAGAGGCAATGTCCGTAAGACTATGGGATCGGGACGCAGAAAAGTTGAAAAGACATAAAAATTGTTAAAATCTAGAAATCAATAAAAACCTAAAAAAATGGGAAAGAAACGAATAGTTAAAAAAGGAGGTGAAGGAGCATCGGGAAAACCGAGATCTTTGAGCCGCGTACCGAAGAAGAAAGTTTCTTCAGGTCGCTTGTATGTTGAATCAACCTACAACAATACTAAAGTTGTCCTTACAGACTCTTTAGGAAATGCTCTTGTCTGGTCTTCATCCGGAACACTGGGATTCAGAGGTGCAAAGAAAGGTACCCCGTTCGCAGCAGCTAAAGTTGGTGAATTGGTTGGAGAAAAAGCTCAGACCATGGGAATGAAAGAAGCCGCAGTGATTATCAAGGGAGTTGGCGCAGGCCGTGAGGCTACTGTCCGAGGATTCGTTTCAAAAGGAATCGATATCACTTCCATCAAAGATACCACCCCGGTTCCACATAATGGCCCGAAGCCAAAGAAACCAAGAAGAGTTTAGTTAATTAAATTATGCTTCCACGGTACTGGAAAGGAAAGTATGAAAACATAGGTTTTCATCCCTCGGCCCACAGCCGAGCCTACGCCTAAGCGGGCCGCGCGAGCGATCAATCAAATGGACAAAAAATGTAAAATTTGTAGACGCGCAGGAGAAAAGCTTTTCTTAAAAGGAGAAAGGTGTTTTTCGCCGAAGTGCGGAATTATGCGCAAGGCATACCCACCGGGTAAGCGTGACTCTGAAAGGAAACACCGCAGCACCGTCACTGAGTATGGCACACAGTTGCGCGAAAAACAGAAAGTTCGCAACACCTATGGACTCTCAGAAAAACAGTTTTCAAACTACGTAAAGGAAGTCACGAGTTCAAAAGGAGACCCTTCAACTCTTTTATACGAAACGATGGAAATGAGATTAGATAACACCATCTACCGCCTCGGACTTGCAAAATCACGTTCAGAAGGAAGACAAATGGTATCGCACGGACATTTCTTGGTTAACGGAAAAAGACTCACCATCCCTTCACATCATGTTAAAATCGGCGACGTAATCAAGATTCGTCCCGGAAGTATGACAAACATCCCATTCATGGGAATTACTGAAAAAACAGGGAGAGGCCCTATCCCTGCGTGGCTTTCATTCGATCAGAAGAAAGCCGAAGCCGTTGTTCTCGGAAAACCAATTCTGGACAAAGGAGCTTCTGAATTCAAACTCACCTCCGTCATCGAGTATTACAGCAGATAGTAACTCTTTACAAATCTGTGTTAATAATGTATATTGTTTAATAACATAAAAAAACATGCTCGAAACAGACATTTTATTGCCATCGAAACCAAGAGTAATTGAGGAAAGTGAATTTTCCGGCGTCTTTGAGATAGACGGATTATATCCTGGTTATGGACACACGCTCGGTAATTCGCTTAGGCGAATTATATTGTCATCCCTTCCGGGAGCGGCAATTACCTCCGTAAAAATAGACGGAGTTAGTCACGAGTTCAGCACGCTTGAAGGCGTCAAACAGGACGTCATAATGATCCTTATTAACCTTAAAAAGGTTCGTTTGAAAGTTACCGGAGATGAACCGCAGGAGATTACTTTGTCCGCAAAGGGGCCAAAGACACTCACTGCTAAAGACATCAAAACGCCGGGACAAGTAGAAATTTTAAACGGAGATCAGGAGATAGTTGAGATTACCGGTCACAATACCGCTCTCAACATTAGCATGACCGTTCAAAAAGGGCTCGGATATGCTACCCGCGAAGAATTACAAAAAGACAAAGTCGAAGTCGGCGCAATTTTACTCGATTCAATTTTCACACCGGTTCGCCGCGTGAATTACGAAGTCGAAGATATGCGCGTTGGAGATAAGACCGACCACAACAGACTCCGTATTATGATTGAGACCGACGGTTCCATTACATCAAGAGAAGCTCTTGAAATGGCTATCGAGATCATGATTAAACAATTACAATCAATCGTAGGCTTTAAAGAAAAATCAGAACAGATTGAAGAGAAAGAAATGGCTGAAGAGGCACAGAACAGAGAAAAAGCCCGAAGAGAAAAAGATGATACCGACCCTGAACTCTTAAAGACACGCATCGAGACTATGAATATGACCACGAGAACGCAAAACGCTCTCTCTGCGGCCAACATCAGAACCCTCGGCGGATTAGTCAGAAAGAAAGAGGAAGATTTACTTGATATCGACGGACTTGGAGAAAAAGGAATTCAAGAAATCAAGAAAGTATTGTTCGATTTAGGATTAACATTAAGACAGTAAAATAACAGCTAACCAAGCGCTCTAAACGGGCGAGAACCAACATGAGACATCACGACGCAAACAGAAAATTCGGAAGAGAGAAGAAGGTGCGAGTCGCACTCCTTCGCTCTTTGGCGGTTTCGCTCGTCCGTTACGAGAAGATTAAAACCACCGAAGCAAAAGCAAAAGAACTTCGCCCTCTCATTGAGAAAGCGATTACCAAAGGCCGAAATGGAGACCTTGCCGCTCGCCGCGTGCTCTTAGAGCAAATCGGAGGTGTTGCAACCGTCAAAAAATTGGTTGAAGAAATTGCTCCTCGTTACATGAAGAGAACCGGAGGTTATACCAGAATCACAAAGATTGCTCCAAGAAAGGGCGACGCGAGCAAGATGGCTATTATTGAATTTGTATAAAAACATGACGAATACCACAATCTACACTATTGACGCGGAAGGAAAAAAACTCGGAAGAGTAGCCTCTGTCGCCGCTGCGCACCTTACCGGGAAAACAAGCCCGACCTTTGTTCGCAATGCGATCATGGGAGAAAAAGTACGCATCATTAATGCTTCAAAAGTTTCAATCGACCCAAAGAAGCTCGTTCAGAAAACTTACGGCCGATATTCCGGATACCCGGGAGGTTTGAAAATCCGCCGAATGGAAGAAGTTATCGCCAAGAAAGGTCACAAAGAAATCTTTGTGAAAGCTATCTTCGGAATGGTCCCTTCAAATCGTTTACGAGCCAAGATCATGAAGAATCTTGAAGTTGTCGACTAAATTTAAATATATGGTAACAAAGACAGACACCAAAACTGAAAAATTTTCACAAGGAGTTGGCAGAAGAAAAACTTCCACCGCTTCCGTACGTCTCACACTCGCAGACGAAACATCAGTAGTCATCAACGGAAAAGATGCTAATGTATATTTCCCAACTGAAGAAATGAGAGCAATCGTTTTTGAAGCATTTGCTATTGCTAAGCTTCCGGTAAAATTCGCCGTTTCCGTTAAAGTAAGCGGAGGGGGAATTCACTCACAAGCTGAAGCCGTACGCCACGGAATTTCCAGAGCTCTTCTCGTCTACGATATAGAGACTCGCAAAAAACTCAAAAAAGAAGGATTTCTTAAGAGAGACCCAAGAGCCAAAGAAAGAAGAAAATTTGGTCTCAAGAAAGCCCGCAAAGCAGCTCAATGGAGCAAACGCTAAACAAAATTTTACAAAAAAACGTTCCCGCATTCCTGCGGGAACGTTTTTTATCCGAGTTCTTTTATTACAGATAAGTTATCATTAAGCCGAAAGTTTTGCGTGACCGTAATGTCAAAGTTTTGCTTCGTCGGTACTTTCGCAAGTCTGGCGAGACCGTGGTATAATGAAAAATATATCAAAATTGGTATATTAAGTTGTAAAAAAAGTTAATATTCGTCTTCGTTCGTCTATAAGCTAAAAGCTATAATCTAAAACCTCGTATGTCATCTCCCGTAGAACTCATTAAAGAAAAATTAGATATTGCGACCGTTGTGGGCTCGTACGTCAAGCTAGAGCGGGCCGGCGGGAATTTTCGAGCTAAGTGTCCTTTTCATAATGAAAAGACTCCTAGCTTTATGGTATCGCCCGACAGAGGGTCTTATCATTGTTTTGGCTGTAATAAGGGAGGAGATATATTTAGTTTTGTGGAAGAAATAGAAGGCACGGATTTTGCGGGAGCGCTTCGCGTGCTTGCCGATAGGGCCGGTGTCGTTCTCACTCGAGAAAATCCCGCGGAAAGAAACGAACGGGATCGAATGTTTATGTTGCTCGCTGATGTGACACTTTTTTATCGAAAGGAATTACGAAAGAATACTGAAGCAATTGCGTATTTAAGAAAGAGAGGATTGCTTCCCGCCACTATCGACGAATTTCAAATTGGCTTTGCTCCTAATGATTGGCATATCACGGAAGCATATCTCAGAAGTCGAGGATACACCGACAATGAAATGGAAAAGACGGGTATGTCGATTCGTACGGAAAAAGGAATATATGACCGCTTCCGTTCTCGCATTATGTTTCCGCTTTGCGACAGTTCCGGAAGAGTAGTTGGTTTTACCGGTCGTGTTTTCAATAGTGACGATCCTGCCAAATATGTAAATAGTCCCGAAACTCCACTTTATAATAAATCAAAAATACTCTTTGGACTTTCCCTCGCAAAAGCAGCCATCAGAGAAACCGGTTCCGTCATTCTCGTCGAAGGTCAGATGGATTTAATCATGTCGCATCAGACGGGAACGAAAAATTCCGTTGCGGTATCGGGTACAGCCCTTACCATAATGCAGTTGGAAATGTTGAAACGTTACACTGATAAATTACTCTTTTCTTTTGATAGCGACGATGCCGGACTTGCCGCAGCGAAGAAAAGTGCGATTCCCGCATTGCGCATGGGTTTTGATGTTCGAGCGATTGAACTATCAGGAGAGAAAGACCCCGCTGACCTTATTCTCGAATCTCCCGAAAAATGGAATGAAGCCATCCGTCAGTCAAAACATATCATCGAATTTTTCCTCGCAGTTCTTCAAAAGAAATCCACAGATAAAAGAACATTCCGACTCGCCGTTGAAAAAGATGTTTTGCCGATAGTCGCAGCGATTGAAAGCCGAATTGATCAAGCTCATTTCATCGATGTTGTCGCCACATTTTTGGATATCTCACGCGATGCTGTTTATGAGGAAGTAAAAAAGACCGCACTTGGCGATACAAACAGTCCGATAATTCATGAAAAATTCGATGCCGTTTTGCCGCTTAAAAAAACTCCCGCGACAAGGAGGGAAGCGGTCGAAAGAAAGATTAAAGGCGTAATATTATGGCAACAGCACGCAAGCGCTCCACTTCTTAATGCCGATGAAATCCTCGCACGTTATAAGGAAATCGCCGGTTTGATTATTGATGCGGAAGAAGCCGAAAAGAATGCGCTTATTTATGAAGCAGAAGCATTTTATGACGGATCCCTGTCGTTGCAAAAATCGGTGGATGATTTACTGATGAGTTTTGAGAAGGAAATTCTGAAGGAAAAATTAGTAGAAACCATGGCAGATTTACGAAAAGCCGAGCTTCTTCATGACTCAGCTAAAGCGCTTCAAATACTGAATGAATGCAATGTAATTTCCGAGAAACTCAACCGAATGAATACGTCATTGTAAAAAATCTCATTTTAGTGCAGAATATCAAATACGGAACAACTAATAACTATCAATAAACACTATGCCAAAAAAGTCAAAAATTGTGAAAAAGGCGAAAAAGGCTGTGGAACCAAAAAAGGCTCCAAAAAAGAAGGAAGTAAAGAAACCGACAAAACCGGTTAAGAAGCTGCCTGCTAAAAAAATAGTTATTTCGAAGAAACCGGTAAAAAAGATTCCGGTTAAAAAAGCGGCGAAGTTCGAAGTGTCAAAGAAAAAGAAAGAGGTTAAAGCTCCGAAAGTTGCCCGCCCAAAAGAAACGGTTGAAGAAAAAAAGGACCGCGTTTTGAATCAGGAAAAGAAAGCCGAAATACTTATCGCGAAAGGACGTGAACGTGGATTCATTACCTATGATGAAATTATCCGCGAATTCCCGAATGTTGAAGACGATATCCTTTTTCTCGATGAACTCTATGACAAATTAAATCAAGTTGGTATTGATGTCTTGGAAAGTGGCGGACTCTTGGAAGAGACTGACGACATTCTCAAAAAATATTCCATCGGAAGTGGCGCATCAAAAGATTCCATTCAGATGTACCTGCGCGAAATCGGACAATATCCTCTCCTTTCGGCTCACGAAGAAAGAGAACTCGCAAAAAGAATTGAAGCCGGCGATGCAGAAGCGAAAGGACTTCTTGCAAAAGCAAACCTTCGCCTCGTTGTTTCTATTGCAAAAAAATACGTCGGAAGAAGCCCTGACCTCACACTCCTCGACTTAATTCAGGAAGGAAATATCGGACTCTTCAAAGCGGTTGAGAAATTTGAATATGCAAAAGGATTTAAGTTTTCCACCTATGCAACTTGGTGGATTCGCCAAGCTATCACTCGCGCTCTCGCCGACCAATCCAGAACGATTCGTATTCCTGTCCACATGGTTGAAACAATTGCAAAATACAAACAAGTTTCCAGAAGATTAAGCCAAGACCTCGGTCGCGATCCTCTCGCTTCAGAAATCGCCACAGAAATGGGACTCGACGTTGAAAAAATTCACAATATTGAAAACATTGTCCAAGATACCGTTTCTCTCGAAAAACCAATCGGTGACGAAGACGATAAATCAACTCTCGGAGAATTTATTGCAGACGAAAAGATTCTCGCTCCGGACCAAGAAGTTTCCAGAAGAATTTTGACCGACCAAGTAAAAATGATTTTAAACGATCTCTCTCAGAAAGAAAGAAAGATTTTGGAAATGCGACACGGACTCGTCGACGGCGTCACTCATACTCTTGAAGAAGTAGGAAAAGAATTCGGAGTTACCCGCGAGCGTATCCGCCAGATTGAAGCTAAAGCTCACGAGAAGATTCGACAGCATCCGGGCGCCGATAAACTGCAAGGATATTAAAAAAGCTTTTATCCTTTAGGGAATAGCTTTTAGAAAAAAAAGAAACTCCGTACCGAATTAATCGGTGCGGAGTTTTGGTTATTTCAAGGTGTTGGCAAATTCTTTGATTAAATCGGATGCTATATGTTTTCCATAACATGTTAAGAAGTATAGGCTTCTATCGTTTTCCGAAAAGTATTTGCCTATATGGTAAGATTTGCCAAGAAGTTCCTTCTTGTAAAGCTCCTGAAGGGTAATCTTTGTAGAAAATTCGGTTCCACCAATGAGATTCATTATTTCATCCCATGTGTAGTAGATTAATTCATATTGTTCGCCACCTTGCTCTATTTTTTTGAGTAATAGATGAATCAATATTTGTTTTTCAATATTCGTCATCATTTGTCGCCTCTCTTAATTGATGTTTGCTTTCTGGGTGAAATAATATCATATATCTTAATTAAAGTCAAATTTACTGCAAACAAGATTTTGTCAGGGAATGTGAATAAAAAAACTCCGAACCGAATTAAATCGGTGCGGAGTTTCGTGTTCTATGTGTCTAAATGTTTTGTTAAACCAAGAATTAAAGCTTTTGCTTCTTGTCGGCCTTTGAATTCAATGAAATACCAACACTTTTCAGTTTCTTTTTCGGTCGCTATACCGACATTTCCGGCAAGCAAAAGTTCTCTTAGTGCGGGTTCCGTTAACTCTTTGGATTCGTGTGTGAATTTTTGGATTTGTTCCAACGTGTGTAAATCCAACCGATGGCCTTCTTTTCGAAGGTCGGTGCTTTTAAGAAAAAGATAAATAAGTACTTTTTTTGCAATGCTGGTCATTTGACGCCTCTTCTTTTTGTTGTTACAATCTATGGACGATTTTATAGTAAATCCACACCGAAGTCAACATGCAAGATTTTATCTGGGAACGCGAATATCGAAACCCGCTTTTGGTTACCAAAGGCGAGGATCCGCAGAAAGATACTCTGCGATTTTTGAAGTGGCTCCGGCGCGAGAGAGAAATTCCTCTTGATCATCTCTCCGTGCTAGATTTGGGATGCGGAACAGGACGAAATTCAAACTATCTCGCAGAACTCGATAATATTGTTACCGGATACGAAATTTCAAAAACGGCAATCGAACTGGCAAAAGAACGAGCAAAAAATCTCAAAATCAATGTTGACTATCGAGTCCAGAATATCGGTGCTCCATACCCACTCGCTGATAATTCAATGGATGTCGTTATTGATGTAACTTCGTCAAATTCATTAAATGAACAAGAAAGAGAAATCTATCTTTCTGAAACAGCACGAGTATTAAAACAGGGCGGACATTTTTTTGTAAAAACTCTCTGCAAAGACGGCGACCAGAATGCAAAAGCGCTCATAAAAAATAATCCGGGTCCGGAATATGACACCTATATCAATAAAGACATGGGGTTAACCGAGCGCGTTTTTACCGAGAAAGATTTCAGAGAAATGTATTCAAAATATTTTCAAATCCTCGAACTGGAAAAAAAGACCAGCTACACCAGATTCAAAAATCAAAGCTACAAAAGAAATTTCTGGCTAGCGTATATGGTAAAATTTTAAATCCACTTGGCGGTGAAACCGCCAAGTGTTTTTTTTGACAAATTCGATTATTTAGTGTAATTTGAGAAAGGAATTTGTTGATTTGAAATTGGAGAAAAAAATGAATGTACTGAAAAAAGTGGTAAATTTTCTTTTTGAATTGGGACATTTGAGCTATGTTCCGAGAAGCGGTTGGCATAAGTTGGGAATAAAGGATCCTCAGAGCGTCGCTGAACATACGGCAAGAACGGCACAAATCGCTTTCGTGCTCGCTACTCTGGAAGGTCATAAAAATCCTTGTCATTGTGCGACTGTCGCGCTTTTTCATGACATTACAGAAACTCGTACCATGGATATGAATCGTGTTTCTAAAGGTTATAACCTTACTGACCATAAACATGCTTCATTTGACCAAATTGCCGGAATGGAAAAAGTTTCAGAAAATATCGCCTATGTTTGGAATGAATTCGAGGACGGAAAAACCAGAGCAAGCGTTATTGCTCGTGATGCCGATATTTTGGAACTGATGCTGACCGCAAGAGATATTGAAGAAGCAGGATACAAGGATGCAAAAGAATTTCTCAATTCAGGAATGAAAAGACTGCAAACAGAAAGCGGAAAAAAAATAGGCGCTGAATTATATTTCGCCGATCCAAATGCTTGGTGGAAGGAATTTCAGCCAAGTTCGAAATTCGCTGAAACCGTCGGGTTGTAATAATAAAGCAAACGAGTTGATAAAAACTCAAATCTCTCTCCTTCGGGCGGGGGATTTTTTTATAATCAGGTTAATCAAACATGATATCTTTTCATAAATTTAAAGACTCGTGGTATACTATAATTAATTAAATAATACTAAATTTATTTCTATGATTGAAAATAAAAAACTTCAAATGTGGTATTTCTTTATTTTATTCGGACTTTCCGTGTTCCTCCTCTTTTTGGTTTTCAAACCATTTTTGGAAATTATGGTAGTTGCCTCCGTTTTAGCGGTGCTTCTCTATCCGTTTTATAAAAAGATTCTTTCTTTTTTCCGTGGTAATAAAACGCCATCGGCCTTGATGGCAGTCTTGATTGCTGTTTTCTTTATTGTTACTCCTATTTATTTTTTGGGGATACAGATATTAGAGGAAGCTCGCTCTTTGTATACAAACGTCCAAGTAAATGGCGGTCCATTTATTCAAGCAATCACTCGTGCTATCGAAACACCGTTTCGTAAAATTTCACCTGATTTCACTATAAACATTCAAGATTATCTTACTCGCTTTGCCGATTTCCTTCTTCAGAATCTCGGACCAATCGCCTCGGGAACTGCTTTCGTCGCATTTGAAGTTCTCATTACCATAATCACGCTATTCTTCTTCCTAAAAAATGGAGACGAATTCCTTGAAAGTATTTCTAAGTTTTCTCCGCTTGATGACAAATATGATACCGAAATTCTTACATCCATTCAGAGAACTATTAATTCCGTTTTACGTGGTTCTCTTTTGATTGCCGTTATTCAAGGTTTCTTGGTGGGCACGGGCTTCTACCTATTTCAGGTTCCCAACGCTTCGCTCTGGGGATTAGTGGCGGCATTTTGTGCGCTTATTCCGGGTGTGGGCACCGCATTTGTTACCATCCCCGCAATATTGTATCTCTTCCTCACAAGCAACTCTACTCTCGCTATGGGTCTTTTAATTTGGTCCGCATTATTAGTCGGAAGCATTGATAATTTCCTTGCACCTTATTTATATAACAAGGGAATCAAGATTCACCCGCTCTTTGTTTTCTTTTCCGTTCTTGGGGGGATCATATATTTCGGGCCTATGGGTTTCCTTTTTGGTCCGATTATTTTAAGCGCTTTTCTTTCTATTTTTCGAGTATATCGACGATTTATCTTGAAGGAAGAGGATTCATAGCTGTCAAAAGATAATGTGGATAAGAGTGTTTGCCAGAAATATTACAGTGTCGTATAATAAAATTGCACAGATGGATTAAAATGATTGGGAGATTATCCTGGTTATTTTACGTATAAAAAGAATACTCCGTGCAAGATATTTTATAAATAACATCATGAAACCGAAAGTATTAATGTTTGGGTGGGAATTTCCCCCGCACAACAGTGGCGGTCTTGGGACGGCCTGTTTCGGTTTGACTCGTGCGCTTTCCGGCGATGCTGACGTCGTTTTTGTGCTACCCAAAAAAGCTGAAGTGAATTCCGATTTTGTAAAAATGGTTTTTGCGAATGAACACAGCATAAGCGTCCGTCATGTAGATACACTTTTGTACCCATATGTTACCGAAGAAAAATATGGTGAAGAACGACACCTCTATACCGACCAGGTCTACGGATTCTCTCTCATGGAAGAAGTAAAACGTTATGCCAGAAAAGCCGCAGACATTGCAAGAAAAGCAAAATGCGATGTAATCCACGCTCATGACTGGCTCGCTTACAGTGCAGGAATTGAAGCAAAGAAAGCCACCGGAAAACCCCTCATCGTTCATGTCCACGCTACAGAATTTGATCGTACGGGCGGAAACGGAGTGAATCAGCTTGTTTATGATATTGAACGCAAAGGAATGGAAGCTGCCGATGCGGTGATTGCCGTCAGTCAATGGACCAAAAACATTATCGTCAATCATTACGGAATCTCACCTGATAAAATTACGGTTGTTCATAATGGCATCGATATAAATGATTTCAAAATTCTTCCTTCCAGAGTTCAAGCCTTAAAAGATGCGGGAAATAAAATAGTACTTTTTGTTGGACGCATTACCATGCAGAAAGGCCCCGATTATTTTATACGCGCGGCGACCCGTGTTTTGGAATTTCGTCCGAATACCATTTTCCTCGTTTCCGGTTCAGGAGATATGGAAAGGGAAATGATACGCCTAGCTGCTTCTAAAGGTATTTCGGATAAAATTTTCTTCGTCGGTTTTCTTCGTGGTGATGATTTAGACAGTGTTTATCAATCAGCGGATCTTTATGTTATGCCTTCGATTTCGGAACCATTCGGTATTACCCCCCTCGAAGCGCTTGCGAACGGCACGCCGGTGCTCATTTCACGACAATCAGGTGTTTCCGAAGTTCTGTCGCACGCGCTAAAAGCTGATTTTTGGGATATCGACGATACTGCCGATAAAATCATTTCTACGCTGGATAATAAATGCCTCCACGATAGTTTGAAAGAAAACGGTATGAGGGAATTGGACAAAAATGCGTGGGTTGTCGCAGCGAGAAAATGTCTTTCCGTTTATAAACGTTTGATTATTGAAACTGTATAATATTTATTAATAAAGAGTCCAGAAAAACGGACAGAAATTCTATGGCCATCAAAAAGACTGTCGCTCTTCCGAAAAAGAAAAGCAACGCAAAAAAAATATCAAAGAAATTAATCGTACTCCTTCCTGATAAAAAAACATCTGCTAAAAAATCTTCCGCTTCAAAAAAGGAACTCATTATTGCTTCGGCTGATGAGTGTTTTTGGGTGAATGATGGTCCGGCACTTCAGAGTCTACTTGATCTTCGCGAGGCATTTAAAACACTCACGAAAGCACAATTTTCTTATCATTTAAACAAGGAAAAAAACGATTTTTCCAATTGGATATTATTTGTTCTTAAAGATGAAAAATGCTCAAAAGATTTGCTCAAAGCAAAAAACATGAAGAATGCGCTCTCTGTTATAGAGCAGCATCTTAAAGGATACGATATATAATTCAATAAGTTCTGATGGCGGTTTGCTAATCCTTGCACCGGAAAAAGAGAGGGAAGGGGAAAACTATTAATCACACGATTTGTAGTTTTTTTCTGTTGACAGCCTTCGTTATTGTTTGCTCCGAATAATTGGCTCTAAATATAGTTAAATAGGCAAAAAATGTATCTAAATTCGAAAGATTTCGGGCTAAATTGACAAAATGGCGAAAATATGACATACTATACAAAAGGCATAGAAAAACCTCGTATTTTATGCTAAGGTATATCTATTCGGTAATGCTTGCCTCGGCAAGACCCACTCCCCATAAATTGGGACTGGGCAGTGCAAAAAAGAGCCTTAAAACAGTAATTTTTTACTAACGGGCTATTCCAAATTCTTTACGGTGTTAGCGGAGCAAAACCGCTCAAAATGGGTAATCTAATAATACAACTTACACGGTCCATCGCCGTTCTGCCAATTCTTGCGATGGGACTCACTTCTCCGTTTGTTTCAGCCGGGATATTCCAACCTTCTCTTGATGGTTCTATGAATATTGCCCAGGTTCAAACTGTTGCGGAAAAGAATGTCCTCTCGGAACGTGCCGAGATGATAGATGCGTACTTCAAAGAAAGAAGTATGCCTCTTTATGGTTTCGGAGAAAAAATGGTTAAAGAAGCCGATTTACACAAAATAGATTGGAGGCTTTTACCTGCTATTGCCGTTCGTGAATCGAGCGGAGGAAAACAGTCGTGTGGTTATAACCCATTCGGATGGGCTTCGTGCGATGTTGCCTTTAAAAGTTATAATGAATCTATTGAGGTCCTCGCAACAAATCTCGGAGGAGATAATCCAAATACAGCAAAATATTATTCAGGCGGAACTGAACTAAAACTTCATCATTACAACGGAACGGTCATCGCTTCTTATACGGGAGAAGTTCTCGCCATCATGGACTCGATTGGTCCGAAATACTAATTTCAAATTTTAAAAAAGAAAATTCACAAAAGAAATAAGGCGAACCCTGAATAAGGGGTTCGCCTTATTTCTTATCTCATTACCGTCAAACAAGTAATGATGATTTTCGCTTATGAAAATTTTATGTATAATAAAGAAAACGTAACTATTTTTATGAAAAACAAACCAATTATTCTTGTCCCGGCGTTTAATGGACCATCCGTAAGAGGAGGTAATCTTGATTCCGCATATGTTGATGTTACCTATCTTAACGCACTGACATTTGCCGGAGGAATTCCTCTTATCATATCTCCCGACACATCTTCCTCTGATATTGCTCGTCTTTGTTCTCTTGGTGACGGACTTTTGATTCCCGGGGGCGTAGACATTGATCCTTTAAGATACGGTGAAGAAAAAGACGAAACTATTGAAAATATAAATTTAGAGAGAGATGAACTTGAATTTGCTCTGGTGAAATGTTTTCTTGAAATGAAAAAACCGGTCATGGGTATTTGCAGAGGAATGCAAGTTTTAAATGTTTCTCTTTCGGGAAATCTTCATCGTGATATAAAAAAGGAAATTGAACATCCTTTAGCTCATGAATGGGATAAAACTTCACCCATTAGTGAACGGTATCATTTCCTGGCGCATTCAGTTGCTATTGACCCGGAATCCGCTCTTTCCGAATATATTCCCTCAAAAGAAGTTTCAGTGAACAGTCTCCATCATCAGGCGGTGAAAGTGCTCGGGAAAAATCTTCGAATTGGCGCCAAATCGCCCGATGGCGTTATTGAAGAGATTGAATCATCTGATATGTCAGATAGGTGGCTTCTTGGTGTCCAGTGGCATCCTGAGGCGATTCTCGAAGCCCGTCCGGAAAACAAAATTATTTTTGAAAAATTTATTGAGGCGTCATTGATGAAGAGCGATAAAAATATGTAGAGTTTTAATTACCCTGTATATGTATATATACGGTACTATTTCAGGTATTGATATATTTTTGAAATTTGCTATACTGAACTTTCATTTTTTAGCGGTTTAATTTTTTCGGAAAAAATATGACAAACAGAAAACATTTTCTCCTTATCGGAGTAACGTATCTTGCTCTCCTGATATTATTTTCAGTCACACAAACAAATGCAAATCCTTCAACGAGAAAGATTGGTCATTATCAAAATTCATCAGTGACGGAATAGCAGTTGAAATAGTCTAAAAACACTTCAAGAATTATATTTTCTTGAAGTGTTTTTTTGTATCGAAATATTTTTCAAATAAAATGATTCCAAGGGAAAGAGTGAAGAAACCAAGGGCATATCCTCCGAAGATATCACTGGCGTAATGAACACCGAGATACATTCGAGAGAACCCGATGATTATCATGAAGAAAATCCAACCGAGGAGAATAGTGGCGCGGGTTTTTTCGTCGGTATAACTTTGGGCGAGAATATAAGCAAGGACTCCGTAAAATACAACCGAAATATTTGTATGACCGCTCGGAAAAGAAAATGATGTTTCGGTATAAACAGAGAGAAGAGAGGAAGGACGTAATCGTCCGATGATTTCTTTTAATGCGAAAACTAAAGCGGAGCTTCCGGCGACCGTTCCAATAAGAAGCAATATTTCCTCGCTTTTGTTCTTAATAAGAAGAATTATTCCAAAACAAAACATTGCAATGAAGACAAAAGCGGCGCTTCCGAGATAGGTAATTATAAGAAACAAGTCATTGCCGATTGGTGTTCGCAAACCTTCGAGAAAAAGGAGAATATTTCTATCTATCGATTCTGTCATTCCCATTCCTATCATGAGGGTGAGTATCGCCAAAAAAACGCCGGTCGTGTAGACGACAGACCACAATTTTTTGGTGGAAATTTCAAACGAAATCATTTGGTCGGGATGCCGGGAATCGAACCCGGTCTATACGAACCCGAATCGTATGTACTACCGGTATACTACATCCCGATGACTTTACTAAGCTCGGCACTGATAAATATAGCACATCACGGAAAAAACTCAAAGTTTAAAGAAAAAAAATAAACAAAAAAATACCGGAAATAGTCCGGTATTTTTTGGATGAAGATATTAGAGAAGAGCGGAATCAAGTCCGTTGTTTGATGGGGTTACCTTAAATAATAAATCCAGGTATTCCCAATATTTTGTATTTCCACCTAATTCATTGGCACATTCTGTCGCTTCCGCTTCTAGTCTTGCTTTCGGATGAATACTATCGAGAGGGAAGTATCGGTAGACCCAGGCGACTTTTCCGCTGGCGCCATATTCCTTCATGATATCTATCATTGTTTGATGGAACATTTTACTGAATGGACATTCGGTATCGGAGTATTCAACTATTTTGATATCTGCGCTCGGGTTTCCCGTAATACGGTCGTTGCTTGTTATTTCAGGAATATCTATCGATACAGCGCCTTTTGGATCTCCGGTGAGGACTGATTCTATAAGTTGTTTCAATGAGGCGATTGGTTGTGCTCCGTTGATGACATATTTTTTACCATTTTTTGCAATAAGAATACTGAATGGTGTCCCCGTGATTCCGGCTTTTTCTCCGGCTGATGATACGACTAAAATTGGTGCGGTGTATTTTCCGCTCGCTAGACAGGCGGCAAAATCTTTTTTATTGAGATTAACTTCCGCTGAAATGGAACCTTTTTTGAGTTGAGCTAGTGCGGCGTCACTTGGCGATGCAACTTTCGGAATAGACGGCGTCCTTGAACCGGTCCAGAGAATAGAACCCGCAACAATTATTCCTGCGATAATAATGGCGATGGGAACAGTAATGGAAGGGCTTTCTTTTATTTGTGTCTGTGCCATTATCGGTTCGAAATTCTGATTTTCACTGATTGGAGCAGGAGAGTTTTTTGGCTCGTCAATCGTATTTTTTGGTGTATGTTTTGGCTGATCGTGTCTATGGTGTTTGCTATTGTAATTCATAAAAATATGTGTTTTCTATTAATACCTTGGTATAAGCTCCGTCTATTGTATCATATCAAAAATCTTCGCGCCAACGGGGCAAAAATTTCACCTTGATTATTCGTGAAATTACGAATATAATTCTTCAATACTTCAAAAATTAACAAATAGTAATTTTTTCATGAATATTCGAAAAACTAAAATCGTGGCGACTATCGGTCCGGCGTCGGAGAATCCTCGAGAACTTGCCGGTATGATTAACGCGGGTATGAACGTGGCTCGTCTCAATTTTTCCCACGGATCCCACGAAGAATACATTGAGATTATTTCTCACATTCGCTCACTGTCGGAAAAACTTCATATTCCTGTTGCGATACTCCAAGATTTATCCGGTCCGAAAATTCGTATCGGTACTTTTGAGACTGAGACCGTCACCTTAAAAAAAGATGCTGAATTTATTCTCACGACTGAACCGTATGTCGGAAACGACGGGCGTGTTTTTGTGAATTATAAGAATCTTCCGAAGGAAATAGAGGAAGGGTCTCATATCATGCTCGATGACGGAAAAATTAAATTGCGCGTATCATCTGTAAAAGGAAATGATATTCACTGCACCGTATCCATGGGCGGAATTATTCGCGGTGGAAGAGGAGTGAATGTCCCCGGGACAAGGCTTTCTATCGGATGCCTGAGTAAAAAAGATAAAGATGACTTAGCTTTGGGTATTAAAGAAAAGGTTGATTTCGTTGCTCTTTCTTTTGTTCAATGTGCAGATGATATTCGAAGTTTGAGAAAAATCCTGCACGAACATAAATCAAAAGCACTCGTTATTGCAAAAATCGAAACGAAAGAGGCGGTAAAAAATATTGATCAAATTATTGAAGTTTCAGACGGTATCATGATTGCGCGCGGGGACCTTGCCGTTGAAATACCTGCGGAAGAGGTTCCTCTTATACAAAAACTGATTATAAAAAAATCCATTGCTGCGGGGAAGCCCGTTATTACCGCGACTCAGATGCTGGATTCGATGATTCATTCTTCTGTTCCTACTCGTGCTGAAGTAAGTGACGTTTCAAATGCGATATTGGATGGAACGGATGCTATTATGCTTTCGGGGGAAACCGCCATGGGAGATCATCCTGTTTTAACCATTGAAACCATGTCTCGAATCGCGACCAGCATCGAAGAAAGTGAGCTGTTTCAGGAAGAAGTCGGACGATTTGCGCGCGTAACGATGGGGGTTGCTGATTCTGTCAGTCTTGCGGTAACGACGACAGCGGCAAACATTGGTGCAAAAGCTATTATTGCTCTTTCTGAAACCGGCTTTACTCCTCGAATGATTTCAAGATATAAACCGAAACAGCTGATATTTGTTTTCACTCCTCATATTGAGACACGCAATCACGCATTGCTTAGTTTTGGATGTGTTCCCGAGATAACCCAACATTTTAAAGAATTGTCCGAAGCTACCGAATATGCGAAACGATTTTTATCACATCGCAAAAATTTGAAAGAAGGAGACAAGTTTGTATTGTGCGCAGGAATCCCGTTTGGAAAAGCCGGAAACACGAATCTTCTTATGGCCTACACCATTTAATATGGAGGAAAAAATATGTACGTAAAAGTAAAAGTCACTCCGGGATCAAAAAAGGAATTGTTTACAAAAATTTCAGATGATCATTTTGAAGCTTCTGTAAAAGAGAAAGCCGAGCGCAATATGGCGAATGACCGCGTAAGAGAATTGGTAGCTCTTCATTTCGGCATTCCAACAAAAAAAGCCAAACTCATTTCCGGTCATCATTCTCCATCAAAAATATTTTCCGTAGAAAAGGAAGGAGAGTAAAAAATAAACCCCGATGAATTTGATTCATCGGGGTTGTTTTTGTTTAAGAGCTATTTTTAATTTGAATGACTTCAGCTGCGATACTCACGGCAATTTCTTCAGCGGTTTTACTTTTTATGGAAAGACCGATAGGGGATTTTACACGAAAGAGTAATGCTTCCGAAACACCGTCTTTTCGAAGCTTTTCAAAGATTTCAGCAACTTTTGTCTTGCTCGCCATCATGCCGAGATACTTCAAATCTTTATGAAGAAGACCCCGGAGTACCGTTTCGTCATGGAGATGACTCGGCGTCATAATGAAAGCGTAAGAGTTTTCTCCTTCTTTAACCATATTCGGAAGTGTTTCAAATGGAGAAATAATCAGTTCGTTTATATTGGAATTTTCTGTTATCGTATTGATAAACGGACGTTCGTCAAGAACAATAACTCGAAAACCAAGCGAAGAAAGAATTGGAGAGAGAGCAAGGCAAACATGACCGCCACCAAAAATATAGGCTCTATTTCTTTGGTCAATCACTTCTTCGTATAGCCAGTCGTTCTCCTTCATATTCGCAAACGAATAATTTTCGTGGCGTTTTTCTGAAAGACATTGAATTCCGGATGATGAAATACAAAAAACTTTCGGTGTCGAATTTTCAAAGGCAGATAAGCATTCTTCTAATACCGAAAGTGATTTTTCATTAATCGGACATATAACAACGCTCTGACTTCCACCGCATATCATTCCGGAAGAGTTTTCTCCCGCGGAAATTTTGTGAATTCGATGAAAATATTTGGGTTCCGATATTTTTTGTGCAATAAATTTTCTCGCCTTATTTACCATATTTTTTTCAATGGTACCGCCGCCGATGGTTCCCAAAAGAGAATCTTCTGTTACTGCCATCGAAAAGCCTTCTCGCCCCGGAGCATGTCCCGAAGAACAAACGACCGTGATGAGTGCGCAAGTTTTTTCATTTTGTATTGCGTTAACAAGAAATTGCAGAATTTCTTTTTTCATTTAAACCACACGGCAGAAAGGGCGAAATAGATGGCCATGAGACCGGAGTAAATACAATTTGCAAGAAAACGGTGTTTATACTCAAGTTTATTTTGAATGACGTAATTTCCAAGAATTGTAATCGGAATTTGGTAAATAAATGAGGTGAATCCGGTATTTAAAAGGCTCCAGGAAATCTCGTACCATTTCCCCGATATGATGGCGACAAGTGCAATATGGCGGGCAATCCAAAGAGGATTGAAATAAGCCATGGCAAGAAGCATGCGGAGTATTTTTGTTTTCCAATTTTGTACTCGGCCATTAGTTATTCGATCGATAAATAAAAACCAATTTGGTATTTCTATCGCATACAAAGTACTCCCTATTAATGCAATACCAAGCATTCTATAGACGGAAAAATTTCCGGTAAGAAATGCGGCGATACTATCACCGATTGCATAAATAAAAATTCCTGAAATTATATTTTCATAGGAATAATTTATTCGTTTCATCCATTTTGGAGTGGGTAAATTTTCAAGTTTCATAAGTAAATCTCCAATGATTTTCCATTGAATATATTATAATGCATGTGTTAATGTGTCAAATATAAATTAGCTTTAATATTCGACTTTATCGTTCTTTTCGGTCCAATCAGTAAATGCTTTGGTCGCTTCCTCGTCTTTTAGATGTTCAAAAGGAATGGAACGGCTCATGTATTCTTTCGCAATTTCTTCGTAAATAAATTGGTCGTCGAAACCGATATTTTTCGCATCTTCTTTTGTGCTTGAATAGTAAACTCTATCCGGTCGTGCCCAATAGATTGCACCGAGACACATCGGGCAAGGTTCGCAGGATGTGTAAACCTCACAGCCATCGAGTTGAAAAGTTCCAAGCGTTTCGCAAGCATTTCTGATAGCGACAACTTCGGCATGTGCGGTTGGGTCATTGGAGGTCGTGACGTGGTTAGCTCCCTCGGCGATAATTTTACCGTCTTTTACAATAACGGCTCCAAAAGGACCACCTGTTCCGTTTGCGATATTTTCTCGCGCGAGTGCTCCCGCTCTTTTCATAAATTCCTGTTTTTCCATAAAGTTGAATTATTGATGATCATTAAAAAGTGATAATAATACTTTTTCCGGTGTAAGCGGGGTATCGAAGATGGTATTTATTTTTGGTCTGAAGGCTTTTATTGCATTTTGGAGTGCGAAGTATACGGCGAGTCCATACATGAACGGCGGTTCTCCGATAGCTTTTGAGTTAAGGGCGCCGGCGTTTGGCTCATCTGATTCAAGGAATTCAATGGAAATTTCTTTCGGAGAAAAATAGATGTCCGGTATTTTATATGAAGAAAGATCTTTTGTGAGAAGTTTACCTGTTTTTCCGTATACCAGTTCCTCCATGGTAAGCCAACCTATTCCTTGGAGTACGGCCCCTTCGATTTGTCCGCGGTCAATCACAGAATGAATGCTTTGGCCTGCATCATGAATAATTTTCATTGACTCGACTTCATAGGTACCTCTCAAACAATCGAGATTTACTTCCGCTATGGCTGTGCCGAACGTGTGATATGCAAAAGCGTCACCTTTTTCAATTTTTTTATCGAAAAATATTTTTGGCGTTGCGTAATGTGCGAGTGAAGATAATCCGATTCTTGAAAAGTAAACATCATTCACAAGACTCGTCCAATTCCACTTTGTTTCTTTTCCGCCACAGAGAACTTTTTCATTTTTTATTTCAACCTGTTCGGGGGATGTCTCCAACTGGTCTGCAACAAACGCTTTGAGACGCGATAAAATATCTTCGCAAGCAATTCTCGTGGCGTTGCCGTTTAGGTCTGCTCCCGAGCTGGCTGCCGTGGGGCTCGTATTTGCGTTTCTTGTAGTGTTGGTGCTTTCGCTTTTAATTCTTGAAATATCAATTGAAAATACGCGTGAGATTACCGTTCTTATTTTTGCATTAACGCCCTGACCCATTTCAATGGCTCCGGTGGTCACGCCGACGCTTCCGTCATTGTAAACATGAACAAGTGAAGATGCTTGATTGAGGAAGGTACTGGTAAATGAGATTCCAAAACAAAGAGGCATAACGGCTACCCCTTTCTTTTTAGAAGGATGGCTTTCGTTCCACTTGTTTGCATTCTCCATTATGTCGGCAATGTCATATTTTTTATCTGCTTGTTCAAAACATTTTATTGCATTGTCGCTTAAGTTTTTCATTCCGTACGGAAATTCATCTCCTTTTTTTGAAAGATTCTTTTTTTGTAGAACGACCGGATTAATACCAAGTTTTTCTGCCGCTTTCCAAATTGCAGACTCAAGCACGAGCATCGCCTGTGGGCCTCCAAAACCTCGATAGGCGGTATTTGGGACAAGGTTTGTTCGACAACACGCTGCGTAGGAACGGACGTTGGGAATGAAATAACTGCCGGTCGTGTGAAGAAGTGTTCTTTCTAATATTGCAGTTGAAAGATCGGCTGATGCTCCGGAGTTTTGGAAGAATTTCACATCGTATGCCAAAATCGTTCCATCTTTTTTAAGACCAATTTTGTAATCGGAAGAATAGGGATGTCGTTTTCCTGTAATGCAAAGGTCTTCCTCTCTTTTGAGTACTATTTGAACCGGTTTCTTGAGAATCATTGCAGCAAGTGCCGCCATCGCCGCGTAAGGAGTCGCTTGATCTTCTTTTCCTCCGAATCCGCCTCCAAGACGAAGAACATCGACTTCAACTTGATGCATGGGAAGTCCTAAAATTCCTGCCGTCGTTTTTTGTACCGCCGTCGGGGATTGTGATGAAGAGTATACTTTTACTCCACCTCCTTCTTTTGGTGTGGCAAAAGCATTTTGTGTTTCAAGATAGAGATGTTCCTGTCCTCCGATTTCAACACTTCCCTCAACGATGCAATCGCAATTTTTCCACGCGCCTTCAATATCGCCAAGAGAAAAAGTTCTCGGGGGAGCAATAAAGCTTCCTTTTGCATGAGCTTCTCTCGGGGTAAAAATCGGAGGCAATTCCTCGTATACTACGCGGATTGAATTTGCCGCTTTCTTTGCGAGATCTCGCGATTCGGCGACAATTATGGCTATTGGTTGTCCGACATGATGGACTTCATTTTTTGCAAGTAGAGGTTCGTCCGCAATGATATTACCAATCTCATTATTTCCGGGAATATCTTTTTCGGTAAAAATTCCTGCTACTCCCGGTATTTTTCGGGCATCATCAAAATTAATCGCGGATATTTTTGCATGCGCGGAAGTTGAGGTGAGAATCGCAATATGCAACATCTCCATACCGGCAGCGCGATCTGCGGTAAATTCCGATTCGCCTTTTACGTGCAAAAGAACGTCGTAGTCTTTCATAGAGATAAAATATTTTGATTAATTGTTTTTGGTGATAATTCGATGAAATGTGAAAGAAGTAAGTTTCTGAGTAATAAGCGCTTATATTTCTCGGTACCGCGGACATCGCTTATTGGTGAAATTTCTTCGTTTGCGATTTTAAGCGCGTCTTTAATTATAGATTCTTCAATTTTCTTTCCCGTTAAATATTCGCATGTTTTAGAAAGATACAAAGGTGTTGGTCCGACTCCGCCGGCAGAGATCCCGACTTTTTCAATGATGTGTTTTTTGACGGTTATGCAAATACCTGTGTTGACGCTTGCAATATCAAGATATTTTCTTTTAGAAACCTTTTCAAAATGCAAAAAAGTATTTTTATCGGGAACATTGATGATTATCCATTCTAGAATTTCGTTGTCTTTTTTGTCCATTGTTTTGTATCCTTTGTAGAATTCGCGAAGAGGGATTTCCCGTTTGTTTATTCCGTCTGAAAAAGAAAGAATAGCATCCATTGCGAGAAAGAAAACCGTCATGTCTCCTATGGGGGAAGCATTGATTATATTTCCGGCGACGGTTGCTCTATTTCGAATCGGAAGGGAAGCGATAAGTTGAAAAACGTTCTTCCCCTGCGGGTAGATTTTTTCCATAATCTTTGACGTGCGTAATTCTTCAAACGTGACGGCACCGCCAATATAACATTTGCCTTCATTGAGAAAAATTTCACGCAAATCTTTTCTTTCGGAAATAAAATAGATGTCTTGATTTTCAAGGATATCTCTTTTTTGAATCGCAATATCGGTTCCTCCGCCGGCAATTATTTTGTGTGATGAAAGAATGGGGATTCCTGCCGGTTGCATCCCTTTTATTTTTTTGTGGATTTCTTTGAAATAGGAGGGGAGTATGTTTTCATCAATAAGAAGCTTTACACGAGCGGCGCTTCCGGGTTTGGTTTTTTTGAAATCGGAGGAATTGAGTTTTTTGAGAATAGCGAATAGTGCGCGTTTAATGGAGACATATCCCGTACATCGGCAAATATTCCCGGAAACGGATTGAATGGCTTCTTCCTTATCCAAATCGGTGGTGGTCATGAGAAAACCCGTAAAAGCTATGATGAATCCGGGTGTGCAGAAACCACACTGCGCGGCAAACTCAGTCGCGAACGTTTCTTGAATCAAACTTAAACGTTTTTGATTTAATCCCTCTATGGTAACAACGTGTTTACCGGAAAGTTCTCCTGTCGGCAAAAGACAAGAATTAATAGCTTTGTAACGCAGTGTCGATTCGCCGATATTTTCTCCTAGAAGTACCATACAGGCACCGCAATCACCCTCACCACATCCTTCTTTTGAACCCTGCAGATGAAGATTTTCACGTATCGTCTTTAGTGTCGCTTTTCCGTCACGAAGGTTAAGCGAAATCTCCTTATCATTGATAATAAATGAAGTCATCGTATTTTTTAAAAATTAAAATGATGTAACTATTTTTTTAGTATAATTGAATTTGAACAGAAAACAAAATTAAAAAGTGATTATTTTTTTGAAAATTATTCCTCAACCTTTTTTATTTCCCCGAATTCGCTTTCCAGCTTCTTAATTTTTTCCTCGATTTCTTTCAGGCGTTTTTCTTCGCTTTCTTTTTTTGCTCCGGTTTCATTGATTAATAGTTCTTCCTCGCGAAGAGCGCCGACGCAATCAGTGAGAGCAACCAGGAGTTCTCCTCGTTTGATCCAGGTCACTTCGTCCATCATTTTCTTTTTTTCCGGGCTCATTTCTACACGCAAATCCCATATTTTTTTCTCCATCCATTCAATTTCTGCTTCAATCAACTCTTTTTCAATTTCCTTTTTTCTCGTTTCAATAAAAGCAAGAAGGGAAGGGTCGATATTTTCATCGGCAAGTTTAGTGAGTTCTTGTTTTTCAGAGTTAAGTTCTTGTTTTATTCGGTCTTGCGCAACTTGGGCATTTCTCAAATGAGAAGTAAACTGATTTCTCGTTCCTCTCAAATATTCGATACGATTTTTTGTATCGTTCGCGCGATTTGAAATTTTTTCATTCATCGATATCGTCGGCATTGGTTCTGTCGCCGATTCAAAATGATTTTCATTAAACATATCATAAGAATATCACCTTTTTAAAATAAATAAAACATATATTGACTTTGAATAAAACTTATGTTACAATTTGCTGAGTATAAATTTATTCAATAATTTGTTTTTTGAAAAATCAGGGGAAATTAATGACTACCCGGGTACTTAAAAGTGGTACTGAAATAGAAATTCGTCCGATACTTCCGGAAGATACGGAACGGCTGGCGGAATTCTATGAAAATTTAAGCGACAAAACCATCCAATCATTTTATCGATGTTCTATTCCTAAAAAACAGCTTGCGAGAAAGGAAAAAATAGTACAGGAATGCAACCAAAACTCTGAGGAATATTTCAGAACCGTTGCTTTGTGTAATGATAAAATTATCGCTATAAATATGATCATTCAAATTGACCGTTTCAGTGGTGAATATGAAATCGGTAATCTTGTTTCAGACGAATTCCAAAATATGGGAGTCGGTTCAGTTCTCATGAAAGAAATGTTTCGTCGTGTTAAAAAAAATCATGCATGTTTGAAATTGATTGCGCATACTACTTTCAATAATTATCGAGCGAGATTTCATCTTTTGAAATTTGGTTTTAGCTTGGATAACATTATTGATGAAGAATTTGTTTGGGTATGTACGGTTTAATATTCCGAAAAACCAAGCTCTGTGTTTTATCACAGAGCTTTTTTTATATAATTTTCGTATTTTTAATGAATATGATAAAATGGACTGATGGAAAATAAACTGCCAAATGTCACTGATCATTCACACGAGCTTTTTGATGAGCAAAATGAGCGGATGTCGGAAAAAATTGAAATTATCACCATCACGGATACCCATAATGATTATGAGGCGATTATTCGAAATCTTCGCATTCACGACATCATTGATGAAAACGGCGAGTGGAAAGAAGGTGTGAAAAATATACACGTAATTCATACGGGAGATGTCGTAAATAAAAAAAATCCTGATAAAAAAAGTTTGGAATACATTTTTCATCTAAAAGCTACGGCTCCAAAAACGTGTTCCGTTGAAATTCTCGCAGGCAATCACGAAATGGATTATTTGATGGGAAAAACCGGGCCTGCGGAAGAAGGTTCTGAAAGAAAAATCATTGAAGGAATGTCTTTGCTCAGTTCCGCCGGCCCCGTACTTTTTTTACATGGCTATCCGACAAGAAAATTGCTTCGATGGATTGAGTCTTACACGATAACCGACGGATATTCAGTCGAGGAAGCGATTGCGGAAATAAATAGACAATTTAGTGAGGCATTAGAGGAATCAACGGCAGGGTATAATAATAAATTAAGTCACTTTTTATTCGGTGATACCGAAGAAAAGAAAAAATCCGGAGCTGAAAAAGAGAATAAAAAATTAAAATTAGAAAATCGAAAAATAATAGAGGACGATGTAGATACTTCAACCGAATTACCTAACGGGCGAAAACTAAAACCTCTTTTTCGAAAAACATTACCGATTGATTATTATCAAAAACATGGAAAAGAAGTTTCCGAGCTTCTTTCTACTCTCGGTTTTGATGTCGTCATTCACGGACACGTAAGATCACCGAGGGGGGTTCAGTCTGTCGGTGAATTCAAAGAATTTTTGCCGAATGTCACCTTAATCAGCAATGACGTCGCTGTTTCCGATTTTAAAAGTACCAAAGTTGGAGAACCGACGGCTGGAAATAAATGGGGTTCAACAAAGATAATCATGGAGAACAATTCCGAGGGAAAAACTATAATCAACGAAATGACTTTTGTAAACAAAGACACCGTGGAACAAGTATAATATAATAAGAACGTAAGTTTTATAATTTAAAAAATAATTTATATGGGTAATTTTGAAGGAATGCCTTCCGTCTCAAAACAAGAAGAATCACAAAAAGAAAAACTCTCAAAATTGGTAAATTCACTTCTTGCGGATTCTCTACTCGTGGTTGCAGGAAGTTCAAAGGAAGATATTATCGCGGGAGAAAAAGTGCTTGATGAAAAAATGGCAAAAATGAATCGCGAAGATTTGCTCAATCTCACCATGGAAATACAACAATATCTGAACGAACCAAACCCTGATTTTGTGGATGAGTCGATGTACAACCGTTTCAGTATCGTGTACGGTGCCGCGTGCATGCAACTCGAAAAACTCGACGGCAATACAACCTCAGAGTAAATCTATTTAAGAAATTCACTTGGCGGTTTCACCGCCAAGTGATTTTTAATAATAAAAAAAGCGCACTATTCGGTGCGCCTTCCTTTGTTAATATGCGAAAAGTATATTCCTTATTGCTACGAAAAACCGTACTATGAAAGTGAAAATAATTGTCGTCAATGTCGTAATGAATGCGATAATTGATGCAGTTACCAATATTTGCGTAAATGTTAGTAGATGTCCGGGGAGAGTTGAAAACATTCCGGCAAGTAGTAAAATACTAAAACTAACAAGCGCAATATGAGTACTTCGATGTGATAGATTTCTAATTTTTTCCTGAATTACGAGATTCTTTTTAAGGAACACAATTTCAATGAAAAGAAACAATGAATAACTGAATACAAATAATATTAAAAAATTAATCGGTATCAGATTGTATGTCATGATAAATCTCCTTTTTGTGTAAACAAACGTGAAAACAATCTTTCTAAATGGTATCACACCTCAGGATTAAGTCAATTTATCCTTAGGGCTTTAAGGTTTGGGAAGACGATAGTTTTAATTCCAGATTACCTTTAATAATCAAATCCGAAGCACTGGTCGCTTTTACTTCTTCTTCATAGAGCGTTTTACAGTCTTCAATGGGAAGGACGGTTTGTTTTGACATTGAAAGACATTCGCCATTCTCAAACAATCCTCCATCCGTAAAGTTTTTGTAAGTAAGATTTCCGGTCAGTATCGTTGTTATTGCCTTTGAATAAGCGTTGCGAAGGGTCACTCGGTGAGTTTTTCCGAGCAAATCTTTTCCAAAAAGAGTGCTGGTTGATGTGATGCCGAGAATGTTTTCCACTGTGGGATAAAAATCAAGGTGACTTCCGGGGGTTGAATAAGTTTTTGCGGGAAGATTGGTTCCGAGAAGAATAAGAGGGACATTACTTGAACGTGTTTCTTTGAAAGCTTTTGTGGTTGATGTCCCAATTAAATCAGAAATACCGTAAAGATTTCCGTGATCGCCGTAGATTGCGATTACGGAATTATTATAGAGACCATTTACTTTTAATCCCGCGATAAATTCGCCGATGGCCATGTCGGTATAATGTATACTTTGCAAATAATCTTTCTGAATAGCATTAAAAGGAGATTTTTCAGGAATGGAGAGTGTCTGTAAATTGGTCGGAATTTTGAATGGTGTGTGTGAAGAAAGGGTAATCAGTGTCGCCATGAATGGAGACTGAAATCCCGTCATTTCTTGCAATGACTGAGCAAAAAAATCAGAATCGGGAAGGTATTCGGTTTTCATCGGAACAGGCAAAACAAAATCAGATTTGCTAAAAGATTTTTCATATCCGAGCGCGGGATAAATATTGGAACGATTCCAGAAGGTCGGTTCATCTGCGTGCAGGGAATAGGTTCGGTAACCATTTTCTTTCAGGAGGGAAGGGAGAGCGTGGTATTTGTTGTGCGCAAAATCTATAAACGCGACGGTGTTTGTTAGTGAGTAGAGAGAATTAAGAATGACAAATTCAGCATCGGCCGTATTTCCGGCGCCAACCTGAGTATAATAATTATTGAAATACAAACCGTGTTTTGCAAGAATATTTAAATTCGGAGTAATTTCCTGACCATTTATTTTTTGAAAAAGTACGGAATTCTCCAAGGACTCTACTTGAATAATGATGAGATTTTTATTTTTTGCCGAACCGAAGGTGTTCGTTTTTCCTATTTTTGGTACTGCGTCTTTCCATTCTAAAACAAGTGCGATATCTTCGGGGGTTAATTTTGTACTTCGCAACGTCATCCCGATAAAATCAGCGGCAAAATAATTAAAAATTCCGATTCTCTGAACGGTCATGTTTGGAGAATAAACAAAGCTGTTCATCTCACGAATCGTTTGGGGAAAATGTGTGATTTTATACCAACCGTTTCCGTTGCCGAATAAAATTACACCGTATCCAAAAAGACCTATGATTATGATGCACAATAAATAAAAAACGCGTAAGTTTTTCCACTTGGCGGTGAAACCGCCAAGTGGAAGTGTATCGATAATTTTTTCCTTTTTTTGGAGAAAAATTCCTATAAAAAGGACGACGAATTGGAGAAGAAAAATGATAAGAGAAAAGGAAACAAGATTGAGTATTGATCCAGCGAGCGAGGTGGTTTGACCGGCATATTTAAGAGCCGAGGCCTGCATAAATCCGCCGAAGTAGGAAAAATAGAGATATTGAGCAAGAAAAAGCCATGCAACAAAAGAGGAAATAATAAAGAGATACACATAGCGCCACCATTTCGAAAAAAGTACCGATGGGCCGTAAAAAAGTATCCCGAGAGAGAAAGTTGAGAGAATAAAAAGAAAAAAGAAAGGACTGTCATGAAGCCCGACAAATATATTAAAAATCTGGTTTTGTGCGACGAATAATATCGCCAGTGAAATCGGCAGAAAAAGAAAAGAATTTTTTGGGAGAAATTTCTTCATGAGTATTTAAGTATATCAAAAAAAACGGGGAGAGACGATAGCCTTCGTTGTAAAAAAATAAAGCCCCTGAAAAGATCAGGGACTTTGAATGGTATGTTACCAAGTACGAAGATGACGGTTTTTTCTTTCCACTTTATGGTGGACAGAAGCGTGGTCACCACAAGAGAGACATTCTTTTACGTCAAAATAATGCTCGTACTTATTTGGCTCGCTCGCATCGGCACCGGTTTCAATTACATAAGTAATTCGAATTCTTGATCCGCATTTTTTACATTTTTTGTAATGCGGTATTCCTATCGCTCCAATGAGGAAAAGGCAGGGAATAAGAAGAAGGCCCGCTACTGTATTTATGGTGGGCAATATCGGGTCAAGCACTAATGCTATTGATCCAAGAGCGACGGAGAGGACATTTAAAAAGATCAATAAAAGGTAAAGAGGGACAATTGTGATAATCAGTAATTTGAAAAAGTGTTTTACGGCATTCATCATCTGACTCCTTTGTTTGTTGTGTGAAATCCCAATTTATATACTAACATAATGGCGTTCATATGTCAACGAATCTTTTTGGGTTGACATCATTAATAGAATGTGATTATATTATGAAAGAAATTGACATTTCAACATAAAATCAATCTATAAAACGGAGGTGCTCGTGGGGGCATTAAAAAAATATTTCAGCGATTTTGCGATTCTAAAAGAAACGCACAAGGCGTATTGGGGTATTCAAACCATCAATATATTGGACGCGACATACGAGTTCGCTTTCTCTCTTATTATCACCCTTTTCCTGTCTAAAACAATTGGTTTTACGGATCAGGAGGCCGGCTTTGCGATAATGACCGTCGGTATCATCAGTTCCATCACGTTTCTTTTTATCGGGCCTTTCGTTGATCGGCTCGGTTTAAGAAAGGCACTTTGGACTTCACTTCTCGGGATGTTATTCTTTCGAACAATTTTAGTCGGCTGCGCATTTTATCCGGGGATTCCGTATCGCGGTTTGGTAACAATGGCGATGATCTTTCTCGCCGGTGTTCCCGCGGCGATGCTGGGAACTGTTTATCAAATCGGCAATAGGCGATTTACTTCAAAAAAAGCTCAAGCTGCAGGATTTAATGTTTGGTATATTGCGATGAATATCGGCGCACTCTTGGCAGGATTGCTCGTCGACTTTTTGCAGGGTGGCCTTATGCTTTCCCGCGAATGGGTTCTCGTTTTTGGTATCGGTTCAACTATCATAACGATATTTGTTGCACTCTTTACGGTTACAACAAATGAACAATATCGCGCGAGTGATGAAGAATCATTGCCGGAAAAACCAAAAGTTGAGAAAACGAAGAAGGGATGGAGAGAAGGTGTTGATTATGCCAAAAGCGTAATTATTGCTCCTTCATTTTTGCGGATGATTTCCGCGCTCACATTATTGCTCGGCGTTCGTGTCGCGTTTTTGTACACAAATCTCCTGATGCCCAAATATTGGATTCGCGTCATCGGAGAAAATGCACATATCGGATGGCTGAATGCAATCAATCCGACGATTATCATTATTGGTGTATTTCTTCTCGTTCCGATAATCAACAAATATGACACGTACAAAATGCTGGCTTGGGGAGCTCTGCTCGCTGCGCTATGTTTTGCACCGCTTGCCGTACCGTGGTATTTTGTCAGCAGTAATATTGTCGTCGCTTATTATGTGATGGCCGTCGGTTGCATGATTATTCTTTCATTCGGCGAAATGATGTGGTCTCCGCGTATGTCGCATTATATTGTTTCCGTTGCTCCTGAGGGGCAAGAAGGAACATACGCTGCATTCTCATCGCTCCCGTGGTTTGTCGGCAAAACACTTGCCGGCGGATTATCAGGCGTCATGCTCGCGAAATGGTGTCCCGAGTTTATTGTACGAGACGGAATACATGTTCCGATACAACAAGCTTTGGTTAATCATTCGCTTTCATATTGGCAAACTCCTGAAGCAATGTGGCTGGTACTTGGTCTTATTGCCGTCATCGGTCCAATCATTATGCTCTTTTTGAAAGATTGGTTTACTGTTGGAATGAAAAAAGAAACACAACTCGAGGAATAAAAATTTCGGGTAAAAAACAATGGCGTCACGAGTAACTCGTGACGCCATTTTTATACTATTTTAATTACATTGTTTTCGTCCATACTTTATAAAATTGATGCCTGCCTGTAGGTAGGAACTTGATGAACCTGATGAACTTTATAAACTTGATGAACTTATAAATCCGTATTGTCGCATAAGTGCATCAATACTTGGTTTTCTTCCGAGGAACGCTTCGTTGCTTTCAGAAAACGGTCTTGATCCACCGACGGATAATATTTCATCGTTGAATTTTTTTCCGACCGACCAATCGATTTTTCCATTTTTTATAAATTGTGAGAAATCATCAGCCGCCAGAACTTCGGCCCAGTGATAACTGTAATATCCTGCGGAATATCCTCCTGCAAAGATGTGACCAAAACTATTCGGATACGTCGACATCCATGGATAGAACGTTGTTACCACATTTTTGCGATACACGTTGCTAAACATCTCGTCTGATTGTCCGGATTTACCGGGAACATATTCTAAATGTAAACGGAAATCAAACTCATCAAGAACGGTTGCCCGAGAAGCGCTTAATCCTTTTCCGAACATTCTTACTTCACGTGCGGTTTCCAAAAGAGCCAAAGGCATTTTCTCTCCGGTTTTGTAATGGAAAGCAAAGCTCCCAATCACTTCCGGTTGCCAAACGAAATTTTCCATAAATTGACTTGGCAGTTCTACGCCGTCCCAAGGAACGCCACCACCGCCGGAAATATCTCTTGTGTTGATTTTTGTTAACAATTTTTGAGAATTATGTCCGAATTCATGGAAGAGATAGAGAACCTCTTGAAATCCAAGAAGCGGTTCTTCTCCCGCTGTTGGTGCCTGAAGATTAAGAACGATAAGTCCGACCGGTAATTGAATGGTCCCGTCACTTTTTTGATAGCGATCAACCATAGAATTCGCCCAACCTCCGCTATTTTTTCCCTCACGCTGAAACAAGTCTAAATAAAATCCGCCGATTAAATTTCCTTCGCTTGAATATACTTCGTAAAATTTAACGCTCTTGTGCCAGACAGAAACGCCGGCTCTTTCGCGGATAGTAACTCCGTAAAGTTTATTCACCACAGAAGAAAGTCCTCCCATTACTTTTGATAAAGGGAAATAAGGACGCATGGCTTCTTCGGAAAAATTAAATTTCTCCTTTTTTAAGAGCTGTTGATAATACGACACATCCCACGGTTCGACTTTTTTTAAACCGTCCTTTGAAAGTGCGAAGGCACTGAGTTCTTTGATATCTCTTTCTGCGAACGGACGTGAACGTGATTGCAAGTCGGTAATGAAATTCATTACCTCCGCAGTGCTTTTCGCCATCCTCGTTTCCAACGCCATTTCGGCGTAGTTATTAAAACCGAGCAGTTTTGCTTCCTTATGACGAAGCTCCAATATTTTTTCTATAACGGGAGCATTATCAAATTTTTGTCCTTGGGGGCCGTTTGCTGATGCGACCGAGTAAATTGCGCGATATGCTTCTTCACGAAGGTCCCGGTTTTTTGCATAGCTAATAATCGTTCCAACTGTGCCGTCTCCAAGAGTAAGAACATATCCGTTTAAGCCGTTTTTTTGCGCGACTTCTTTAGCGGAATTTATTACCGACTGCGGAATACCGTCAAGTATTTTCTCATCGGTAATATGTTTTTTCCATGAATTGGAAGAAGCGGTTTCGTTGTCGGAAAATTTTTTCGTGAGGGTCCCTAATTCAATAATTATTTTTGTGAGATCCTGCCGTTTTTCCGCAGAAAGCAAAATTCCGGACAGACGATAATCACGAAGTGTATTATCAAGAGATGCTATTTGTTCGGGCAGTAAATTATTTTTTTCCGCGGTATCTCTGACTTCTTTGTATGCGTTGAACATTTTTTCGTTCTGAGCATTGGAGAGTTCGAATTGAGTGATTTTTGTTTGACATCTTTCATAGATGGCGTCACTTTTTTCACGGACAGATTCTTCCGGTTTTGAGACCGTCGACAGGTGATTGATTGGATACCAAAGTTGATATAACTCATCAGCCATCTCATTTTGTGGAAGAACAAAATTTTCCCACGTATAAGGACTGCCTTCGTTTAATCTTTTTTGTAACCATTCGTTTTGTCTCGCGAGTAAGGCGTCAATTTCCGGTTCAACCGTCAAAATATCTATTTTCTGCCAGTTGTAGAGAATCAGTTCAGTTTTTGGGTGTGAGGGCGTTTGAGAAAAATTTTCAAGCGCCGCGTATCCAAGGAAAATCGTGCAGAGGGAAACAACCAGTGCAATAATCGTTCGTTTCATTTTGACTCCTTTAAAGGTTTTCAAGTAGCTAAATCTGTTCTTATGTAAACATTATTTATTTATTATGTCAATTGAAATATTCCTGATATACTTTGCGTAATAAAGAGCATATTACTAATTAAAATTGTAAAAAATATATGTGTGAAGGAAATTGCAATCACGGACATGACGTTGATGTCGAAGAAATTTTTAACGGAGAAATCGGGGAAAAAATTCCCTCGTTTAAATTGAAGGTGTATCAAAAAGAAGAATTTAAAGACGTAAATCTTTCTGAATACCGCGGAAAATGGCTTATACTCTTTTTCTATCCTGCCGACTTTACTTTCATCTGCCCGACCGAATTGGAAGAAATGGCAAATAAATATACCGACTTTGTAAAATTGGGCGCGGAAGTTATTTCCGTGAGTACCGATACTGTTTTTACCCATAAAGCATGGCATGACACTTCGGAAGCGGTGAAGAAAATCACTTTCCCGATGGCATCCGATATGAGCGGAGAACTCTCCCGAACTTTTGGAACTTACATTTATGAAGGCGAGGATGCGGGGCTTTCTCTTCGCGGAACTTTCATTATTGATCCGGAAGGAATTCTTCGTTCCATTGAAATCAATGACAACAGCATTGGCCGAAGCGCGAAAGAACTCTTCCGAAAACTGCAAGCGGCAAAGTTTGTTCACGATCACGGAGGAAAACAAGTTTGCCCTGCGAGTTGGGAACCGGGTGATGAGTCACTTACTCCCGGAATCGATTTGGTAGGAAAAATATAAATTTGAAAACCGCAGACTGGAATGTCTGCGGTTTTTTGTTATAATGAAAAACTATGCAAACAAGTTTATTTGATATGGGTGGCGTACCGGCGAAAGAAAGTTATCTTTTTTTTGATACCGAAACTACCGGGCTTCCAAATCGATGGGGTGCGCCTGTTGAAGATGTCGAAAATTGGCCTCGCCTCGTTCAGATCGCGTGGCTTATGTTCGAAGAAAGCGGAAAAAAAACAGGGGAGGGAAATGTGATAATTCGACCTGATGGTTTTATCATTCCGCTCGATTCCTCACGCATTCATGGAATCACTACGGAGCGGGCACTCGCAGACGGTATCCCCATTCGGCAAGCGCTGGAGACATTTCGCGATGTGATAAAAGAAACGAATTACCTTGTCGCACACAATATTGATTTTGATGAAAAAATTATCGGAGCAGAATTTATTCGTGCCGAAATGCAACACGACTTTCAGAAAAAGAAAAAGATTTGCACCATGAAAAGTTCCGTTGATTTTTGCGCTATCCCGTCTTCTCGCGGTTTCAAATGGCCTCAGTTGAATGAACTTCACATGAAGCTTTTTGGCGAACCATTCAAAGACGCCCACGACGCCTCCGTAGACATCGCCGCGACCGCCAAATGTTTCTGGGAACTAAGAAAAAGGGGAGTAATCTAGGCATTTCCACTTGGCGGTTTCACCGCCAAGTGGAAATTTCAAGAGGAAAAGTTAAAGAATTATAGAAAAAAGGGAAGTGAAAAATCACTTCCCTTTGTTTTTTTTATTGCGCTGTTAGAAAGAGAGCTATTTTGTCACCCGGATGTATCGGGGTGCCGAGAGTGGCTCGTTTTCCGTTTAATTCGATGGAAGTAAATCTGAGTTTAAAAAGTTTCATTTTGGAGAATAAATACCCCAGTCTTTTTCCTTCGTCGGCTTCTCCGACTTCGATATAAATAATTGCTTCAGAAAATATCATCTTTGTGTACCTCGTGGCATAGTTTGAAAAAATTATTATTTTTTATATAAACTGATTATGTCACCGCCGTTAACGATTTTAAAATCGCGCTTCACTTTTTTTCCGTTAATTTTTATCAGATAAAAATCATCAAACGAATATTCAAATTCATGGAGGAGTGAAGCCAGTGTTTCCGGCTCTCGTGATATTCCGAAAGTAATGGTTGACGTTGGTGTTCTCATTTTTAATTCTCGATTGAAAAGAACGAAACCTTTCCCATCATACGCTAACTTTCTTTATTGTCAAACATCGGTTCTTGTGTTACAGTAAGCTCTCATGGAATTTTCAATGATTAAAGAAATACTGGCTCGTGAGCCGAAATACCGTTTGGTCCAGGTGAACCAAGCGATTTTTTCCGATCTTGCAGAAAGCTGGGACGAAGTCACCGCACTTCCAAAAAAACTTCGCGAAACTTTGCAGGCGGAATGCCCGCTTGAAATCAATGCCGAACTCTCTTTATCCGATGATAAAGATACCGCAAAGGCCCTTATTCGCCTCGCTGATGGAAAATTTATTGAAACAGTCCTTATGCGCCACGAAGACGGTCGCAACACCGTATGCGTGTCATGTATGGTCGGGTGTCCGATGAAATGTGCTTTCTGCGCGACGGGTGAAATGGGACTTTTGCGAAAATTAACCGCTGATGAAATCATTACACAAGTTTTGTTTTTCTCGCGCTTTTTAAAGAAAGAAAATGCCCGTGTCGGGAGTGTTGTTTTTATGGGAATGGGTGAACCTTTTTTGAATTACGATAATGTGATGCAGGCGGTAAGAATCTTAAATAATCCTGAATGTTTCGGTATCGGAGCGCGTCATATTTCAATTTCCACCTGTGGAATTTTTGACGGCATCAGAAAACTTACTACGGAAGATATTGCCGTGAATCTTGCCATCTCGCTTCATGCACCAAACGATGAAGTACGCAGGAAAATTATGCCTGTGGCGGAAGGGTATACGATTGCGGAACTTCTCACCGTGATTGATGAATATATCGCAAAAACTCGTCGAAAAGTTATGTTTGAATATCTTTTGATTGACGGAGTAAATGATACCGACGAAATGGCTCGAGAACTTGCTACAATCTTGAAACATAAATTATGCGTAGTGAATCTTATTCAATACAACGACACCGGCGCTTTCGTCGCGTCATCGCATAATCGTATGAATCGTTTCAAAGAAATTCTTGAAAAAGCAAAAATAGAAGTAACAATGCGCTACCGTTTCGGACGAGACATAAAAGGCGCCTGTGGCCAACTCGCTACCGGCAGAAATTAATTTGTTTATTTCAAATAATTCACTTGGCGGTTTCACCGCCAAGTGATATGATTGCTGAACTATGAATAGACAACCAATGGTAACAGGGGAATTTTATCATGCATACAATCACGGAGTGGAAGACCGCGACATTATTCTTGATAATTTTGATGCTCTCCGTTTTTTAGAAAGTATGAGAGTGTTTAACTGTGTACAACCCATCGGTAGTATATACGAGCAGTCATTTGTTCACGAAAATTTACTTGGCGGTGAAACCGCCAAGTCAAAATTGGTTAACATCGTTGCCTATTGTATTAATCCGAATCACTTCCATTTATTACTTGAACAGGTGTCAGATAATGGAATAAGCGAATTCATGAAGCGTTTAGGAGGAGGATATACATGGTATTACAACAATAAACATAAGAGAAAAGGAAGTCTGTTCCGGGGTGTTTTTCGCTCATCTCATATCTCCACAGACGCATACATAAATCATTTAAGTGCTTATATAAATCTAAATGATCACGTTCATCAACTTGGCGGTGAAACCGCCAAGTTGGTTAAGTCGAGTTGGGGAGAGTATATTGGAAAAGTTACTCATCCGATGTGCACAAAAGAAATTGTTTTAGGTCAATTCAAAAATAAAAAAGAATATAAAAAATATGCAGAAGATTCTCTCTCCGGAATGCAGGACAGAAAAAAAATAGAAAGAGAAGAAAAATATTTAATGATTGATTAATTTTTCACTTGGCGGTGAAACCGCCAAGTGAAAAAGTATAAAAAATCCCCCGATGTGGGGGATTTATGTTTATGGAATCTCAACAAAAGATTGGGTGCCAATGAAGTCTTGGGTTATCGTAGCCGATGATTCGGTGGGTGGTAAATACTGCTTCGTTGGTAATCGTTGCAATTTCGTTTTTTTAAAACGGTGCCGAGAACGATTAATTCGGTAGGGTGCATAACGTTTGTTGATACACGTTCTTTACCGAGAACTAAGGTGATGGCTTTGATTTGAAATCTTCTCCAACCCTCTTCTTTTCTTAAGAGCGTCATTTTTGTCGTTCTTTGGTTTGTTTTTTCGTTGTACATGAGATAACTCCAAAATAAGTGTTATATAATTCTGTTTTTATTATATCATAAATTAATAAAAAAGTCAATATAAAAACACCCCTTTGCGAGCTTCGCAAAGGGGTGTTTTTATTGAGTATAATTTAGGGGATGAATAACAACCCCGCAAAACTTGAAATGGCGACGATGGAAATGGCGATGATGAAACGAACGGCAAATTTTTTCGTACCCTGAAGGTAGGAGTAAACCGCTTTGCTAATTAAGTTCGTTGCGTTTACCAAGAGGAACACGATTAAGGCAAATTTGAGAGTAATAGTCGGTCCGGCCATTTCCGCGAGATTGATAACGATAGCATCCATTCCGACAAATGAGGCGATAATGGAACTGATGATAAATCCTGCATTTCCGAACATGATCAAACAGATTTTTGTGAGAAGTTTAACACAGGTGATAAGTACCGCAAATTTGAGGGCTGATTCAAGAGAGAAAATTTTGAAATCTTTGATACCGCGTTCTTCCACGGTTATTTCCGGCTCGTGTTTTTTGAGGAAATAAATGGAAAGTAATCCTGCGGTCGCAATCATTATGAGCAAGCTCGGAATAAGTGAAATGAGCCATTGGCCATTGAGAGGCCCTGCAAGGAGAAATACCTGCATAAAACTTGCCATGTTGGAGAGAAGTGCTGCTCCGATGAGGTAATTTATTACATGGCTTTTTTGACTGCGAAGAGCGAGTGATTGAGTGGTGGAAGTTGAAGAAACAAATCCTCCGAGAAAGCTTGCGACGGTAAAACTGCTTTTATTACCGATAAGTCTACCTAACGCATATCCGAAGACGTCGATTCCTGTAATGAGTACGACAACAAACCACAGTTTTTGGGGATTGATTATCTCAAGATTCATGAATGGTCCGATGGAAAGATTCATATTCTGGATTATCTGAACGACGACGGGGATACTATTGAGTGAATAGCCGATATTTGGAAGAAAGGGAAGAATGACGAGCGAAATAATCGCGTAATTGATGAACGATTGAATCTCATTTTGCGATACGCCTTGTACGAGTTGTTTTGACTTCGCTTTAATCGATAAGATCATGACAAGTACGACAAAAATGGCGACGATGAGCTGAAGCGGAACGATATCAAGCATCGGTAACATTCCGATAATAAACGTGAAAAATGTTGCGACTTCGGTGGTCATTCCGAAATCTCCCGTGCGCACCGAACCTGTGGCATAATAAATCAGAATCATCACGAAGAAACAAATCGCGATGGCTAAGGAAAGAATGACAAGGTTGTTAATGTAAAAGATTCCACATATGGCACCGAGAAGAGCGATAAGCGCGTAGGTTCTCATTCCTCCGGCTGAACCTTCTTGTGGTTGTCCTGTTTCCCTTTCTAATCCGACTGCGGCGCCGAAGAGGATAGAGAGAACGAGTTTAAATGCAAGAATTGATATCATGAATTTTATTTATGAATAAATTAAAATAATTTTAGTCGTTAATTCTATTGTACTATACATATCATTCGCATTCAAATTATTCAAAAATAAAAAAGCGTATTATTAGTCATTAATAAACTTGCTTGTCAACATTTCGCACTTCTTATTTTTACTCTATAATAGGGAACTTATGACTACAAAAAACTGGGGTTTTGATATTCGAGATTTAGATACGAGTGTTCGTCCTGCTGATGATTTTTTTCATTACGCGAGCGGAGGCTGGATGAAACGCAATGCATTGCCGGCAACGGAAGCTATGTGGGGCAGTTTTACCGTGTTGCGACAAGATAATCGAAAGAAATTAAAAGCGATTGTTGAGGAGGTCGCGCAAGATAGAAAAGCGAAGGCGGGAAGCGATGCGCAAATGGTGCGTGATATTTATACGACAGGAATGGACGAAGCAAAACGCGAGCGCGACGGAGCAACACCACTTTTGCCGATTTTTCAAAAAATAAACGCTCTTAAAAAACCGGAAGAAATAATTCCTCTTGTGGCGTATCTTCATAAACTCGGTTTCGGCGGACTTTTTGGTTTTTTTATCGATCAGGATGAACGACACAACGATAAAAACATTCTTTATTTGGTTCAAAGCGGTTTATCACTTCCCGACCGTGATTTTTATGTAAACGATAGTGAAGAATCGAAACGAGTTCGCGTTGAATATCGCAAACATATTTTGGCGATGTTTAAGCATCTCGGAAAGTCTCCGAAAGAATGCGGAATCGCCGTCGAATCCATCATGACGATTGAGACTGACTTCGCGAAACATTCAATGACGCAAGTTGAACTTCGCGACATTGAAAAACAGTACAATAAACGCACGTTGGCAAAATTGGAAAAAGAAGCGAAGGGAATTGAGTGGAAAAAATATTTTCGCCTCGCCGGTGTCGGAAGTCCGAATGAAATCATCGTCTCTCAACCGATTTTCATGAAAAGAACGGCGCAAATGATAAACGAAATTTCCCTCGCGGAATGGAAAGATTATTTCACATGGCATGTCCTCTCGGGGGCAGCAGGTTTCCTTGATAAAAAATTCGTCAATGAACATTTCCGATTTTACAGCACGGTCCTTTCCGGCGTAAAGAAACAGCGTCCGCTCTGGGAACGAGTGGTGGGCTTTATTGACGGAACGGTTGGCGAAACTCTGGGAAAGCTTTATGTAGAGCGATATTTTAACCACGAGTCAAAGAAGAAAATCAACGAATTGGTTAATAACTTATTTGTTTCCTACGAAGAACATATCAAAGCCCTAGATTGGATGACGCCAAAAACGAAAAAGTTGGCACTCAAAAAATTAGGTACGATGACAAGGAAACTCGGATTTCCGGATAAGTGGAAAGGGTATAAAGGGCTCGTGATTCGAGATGATTCTTACATTGAAAACTACTGGCGCGTTCATGAATTTGAATGGAAGCGCGGAATTAAAAAATTGAAACAAAAACCCGATCGTAAAGAATGGCACATGACTCCGCCGACGGTGAATGCCTATTTCAATCCGGTGATGAACGAGATTGTTTTTCCTGCCGGAATTATGCAACCGCCGTTCTTTGATGCGGAAGCCGATGATGCGATAAATTATGGAGCCATCGGTTCTGTTATCGGGCATGAGATTACACACGGTTTTGATGATCAGGGATGCCAATTTGATTCAACCGGAAATTTCAAAAATTGGTGGACTGATGAAGATAAAAAGAAATTTGATAAGAAAGCAAAAGTCATCGAAGAACAATTCAATAACTATACCGCGATAGATGATATGAAAGTAAACGGCGCGCTGACGCTCGGTGAGAATATTGCCGACTTGGGCGGGCTCGCCATTGCCTTTTCCGCGTTCAAAAAGTCTCAAAAAGGGAAGGATCCGATTATTTTAGACGGATTCTCTCCTGAACAGAGATTTTTCTTGGGATATGCAATGACAGAACGTGAACAAATTCGCCCCGAATTGCTCAAAAAAATCATCGTTACCGACCCGCATTCTCCATCAATTTTTCGCGTTAACGGCCCCCTATCAAACATGCCCGAATTTATAGATGCCTTTGGCGTGGCAGAAGGTGATATGTTGTATCGAGACCCGAAGGAAAGAGCAAAAATTTGGTAAAAATCTTCCTTTTCGTAACTACACAAACCTCTTTTTTTAACAAAAAAAGAACAATATCTTATTCGTAGTCATTCTGGAATCGATTCAGAATCCACGTTGTCACAATGTGGATTCCATATCGTGGTCTGGAATGACGGACGGGAGCGATAAAAAACTTCGTTATCAACTTTTGTTTTTTTATTATTTTTGGTATTATAAAATTATGACTGATAAAAATATTTTTTCAACTATTTATTCAAAAGTTTTTGATACAATCGTGCCTTCAAAAAAGAAAAGAATTTTGTTAAAAATTTCCGGTGAAGCGCTTTCCGGAAAAAATAATGACAAAAAATATTCTGAAGAAATGTTTAAAGACATTAGCGAACAAATTAAAGAACTCCAAAGAAAAAATGTTGAAATTGCCATTGTTGTCGGAGGAGGAAATCTTTTTCGCGGACGTGATCTTTCCGGATTGCCGGGAGTAAAAAGAATGACCGCTGATTATATCGGAATGCTCGGTACGGTTCAAAACTCTCTCGTGCTTCGTGATTATTTTGAAAGCGTAGGAATAGATGCGCGAGTTTCATCTGCCATCGGAATGCGACGAGTTTGTTCTGAAATGATGCAAGCGGAAGTTGAGGAACATCTCTCTCACGGTTGCGTTATAATCTTCGCTGCAGGCCTCGGAGCCGCCTATTTTTCCACGGATTCAAATGCAGTCCAACGATCCCTCGAAATCGGCGCAGATATGCTTGTAATGGCTAAAAACGGCGTAGATGGGGTGTATTCTGCTGATCCAAAGACTGATCCGAAGGCGGTAAAGATTGTAAAAATGAAAGCAATTGATGTTTTACAGAAAAATCTTAAGGTTGCTGATGCCTCTGCTGTCGCACTTGCAAAAGAGCATGGACTTAAGATAAAAGTCGTTGCTATGGATGCCATCACATCCGTTTTTGACGACAAAGTAGGTTCTGTCATTGAACCGGAATAGACGACGAGATACTCAAAACCAATAGTTAAAATAATTACTCAGGATTATTTTCAAATTAACATGGAAAAAAAATCGAAATTTATTATTGTCATTATTATATTTCTTGTTGCCGGATGTGGCGCACTCTATTATGAAATGAGTAAAGATAAAAATAAAACAAAAATTCCCGAACTTTCATCAGTTACCGAGAATACCAATACCTCGGAAATAAACACGACAGCGAGCAATACGGGGGCAACGAATACCACCGTCGACAAAAATATTAGCAACAATAAAAAAAACATGAACACTATCACACTTGAAACAAGCATGGGGAAAATAGTTTTTCAAACATACAATGAAGACGCACCGAAAACTGTTGAAAATTTTATTACACTTTCTAAAAAAGGATTTTATGACGGACTCATCTTTCATCGCGTCATCGATGGGTTCATGATTCAAGGAGGTGATCCGACAGGTACCGGACGAGGCGGTCCCGGATATGCATTTGCCGATGAACTTAATCCAAATACTTCTTCGTACAAGGCGGGGTATCAGAAAGGTGTAGTTGCGATGGCAAACTCGGGTCCGAATACTAATGGAAGTCAATTCTTCATCATGCTCGAAAATAATCAACTGCCAAACTTATATACGATTTTCGGAAAAGTTATCAGAGGACAAGACGTCGTTGATGCCATTGGTAAGGTTGCAACTGATCGGAGCGACAAACCACTCACGTCGGTAACTATTGAAAAAGTTATCGTTGAATAAAAAAATATAATATGGAGATAACTCCCCAAAAAGATGAACCGATAATTGAAATAATCGCGCGTGCAATCATCGTGGATAAAAATTCCGAGAAGATACTTTTTTGCGCGCCAAAAAATGAGAGTTATTTTTATCTTCCGGGAGGTCATATTGAATTCGGAGAAACTGCTACGATTGCTCTCGCGAGAGAATTGAAAGAAGAAACTGGTGAAGAAATTTCTCCGTCTAAATTTTCTTTCGTAGGTACAAATGAAAATTTATTTACGCAAAATGAAAAATTTCATCATGAAATAAATTTATATTTTCATCTTGATGGAGTTTTTTCTTCCGAACAAAAAATTATTTCAAAAGAGGATAATATAATTTTTTTATGGATATCAATTTCCGAACTTTCTCATTATCGAATTTTGCCGGAATCGATTATTGATATGATAAAAAAATGGCAAGAGGGAAGTAATAATATTTGGCAACAATAATAATGAAAAATATTTTTCGAGAGATTAAAATTCCGTTCTATTCGCTTCTTTTCGTCTTCATAATTTCCGTGTACGTCGGTTGGTCAGGTGGTCAGAGACATCCCAAAGAGGCAATTTTACTTTTTGATAAACTCTACGAAAGTTTCAGTTCGTTAAAAAACATCAACATCATAGCGATGTTTTTCTACATTTTTGTCAATAATGCTGTAAAATCCTTTATTGTAGCCATTTTAGGGGCTTTGTTTGGAATAATTCCCGTAGTTTTTATTGCCATAAACGGGATTTTAATCGGGCTTTTGTCGTCGGTAATCGTGCTTCGTCACAGCCCGAGTTATCTCTTTGCCGGCACACTTCCACACGGACTTTTAGAGATTCCCGCGTTTCTTATTGCCGCCTCATACGGGCTTCAACTCGGAAAAAGATTTTATCGAAAATTGAAATTCGGAGAGCCATTCAAACAGCATTTTTTTCGCGTTTTGGGGAAGATAATCAAGTATGTTTTTCCGCTTCTTGCCGTTGCTTCATTCATTGAAACTTTTATAACGATGACACTTTTACGTTCACTTTGATTTGAAAAATATATAATTAAATTTTGAAATAAAAAATTCAATATATTTAAAAATTATGGATTTTCGAAAAAAAAGAACTCTAAAAAAATATCATGCGTATCGATCAACAAAAGATTTCAAAATGAAATGTGATTTTTGCATCACGGAACCTTCATCAAAAAAACAATCATTCGTTTATTGGAAAATTCTGAAAAATATTTTTCCTTATGACCGTATTGCGGAAGAACATGATCTCATCATTCCAAAAAGACATTTTCAGCATGAATCCGAGATGACGAATAATGAGAGAGCAGAGCTTGTACACATAAAATCACATCAGCTTTCCGCTCACAAAAAATATGATTTCATTTGGGAAAATTTTCTACACATGCGAAGCATGGAACATTATCATTTACACCTTTTGCGCTTCAAAAGGAAGAAATGATATACTCAATATCAACTTGGCGGTGAAACCGCCAAGTAAAATTTATTATGAAAGGCGATTATTTTGTGTATATTCTGGAATGTCGTGACAAAACTCTCTACTGTGGCATCACCACCGATTTGAAACGGCGTCTTTTGGAGCATAATTCATCAACGCTCGGTGCTAAGTATACAAGGGGGCGCAGACCTGTAATTTTGAGGTACTCGAAAAAATATTTTTCTCGCAGTGATGCGATGAAAGAAGAAGCAAGAATAAAAAAGTTATCGAAAGCGGAAAAAGTGACACTAGTGTCAAGATAAAAAAGCCGAAAAAATATTTTTAAATTAATTAATTTTTATAATAATTAGAATTCCTAACTAAAATTAATATATTCAATGTATCCCAATAAACCTCGATTTTAAGAGGTTTTTTTATGATTCGGCATCAAAATTTTTTGATTGAATAATTAAAAATTATTCGTTAAAAAAAGTAAATAGTTATCCACATAATTTATGAGAAGAAATGCCTAATTTTTGGTATAATTTCATGGTGGTGGAGTCTCCTAAACGGCTTCCGAAATTTGTGTTTTTATTTCTTAAAAAAAGCATAGTTATCTCAGTAATTCTTACAACCGGAACAACATTGTTTTTCCCTCTTTTTTCGTATGCAAACACAAATACCGTTTCAGAAGTAATTTCGACCAAAATCGCTGCTGTCCAAGATAGCTATGCTTCCGCTTTCGCTTCAACTAAGAATTCCTATGCATCCGCTTTTGAAACAATACCAACTCTTTCTCTTCCAAATCCTACCGCAGTACTCGCTGATAGCTATGCTTCCGCTTTCGCTTCAACTAAGAATTCCTATGCTTCCGCTCTCGCTGTCATCGATACGACATCCTTCTCAATCTCACTTCCAACTCTCCCAACACTTTCCCTTCCAACTGTTTCTGTCCCAGCTCTCCCAACTCTTGCTCTCCCAGCTATTTCTGTTCCAACGCTTCCAACTCTTTCTCTTCCAAATCCAACCGCTGTAGTCGCTGATAGCTATGCTTCCGCTTTCGCTTCAACTAAGAATTCTTATGCTTCCGCTCTCGCTGTCATCGATACGACATCCTTCTCAATCTCACTCCCGACTATTTCTATTCCAACGCTTCCTACTCTTGCACTCCCGACTATTTCTGTTCCAACACCTCCTACTCTTTCCCTCCCAACTCTCGATCTTCCAAATCCAACCGCAGTAGTCGCTGATAGCTATGCTTCCGCTTTTGCTTCAACTAAGAATTCTTACGCTTCAGCATTCGAAACAATTCCAACTCTCGCTCTTCCAACTCTTTCTCTTCCAAATCCAACCGCTGTAGTCGCTGATAGCTATGCTTCCGCTTTCGCTTCAACTAAGAATTCTTATGCTTCCGCTTTTGCTTCAACTAAGAATTCTTACGCTTCCGCTCTCGCTGTCATCGATACGACATCCTTCTCAATCTCACTTCCAGCTATTTCTGTTCCAACACTTCCTACTCTTTCCCTCCCAACTCTTTCTCTTCCAAATATTTCTGTTCCAACGCTTCCAACTCTTTCTCTTCCAAATCCAACCGCTGTTGTTGCAGATAGCTACGCTTCCGCATTCGCTTCAACTAAGAATTCTTACGCATCCGCTTTCGCTTCAACTAAAAACTCATACGCTCTTGTGTTTTCAGCGCTTGAAAATATTACAAAGGGAATGAATGTGAGTGTCGTTGCTTATACAAACGCATTCACCTCTGTAAAAAATTCATTTGCAAATCTTTCTCATCAATCTCAATCCTTGGCATCAGCCGCAATCGGAACTTCCTCGAAATGGGATTCACTCTGGTGCTCTGTGAAAGGCCTCTTTGGATTTGATTGCCCTGCTGTTACTTCAAACATCGCTGTTACTACACCAATCGTTACTCCCGTTAAAGTTGCGGTAGAAACTCCGATTGTTGTCCCTCAAAAAACTACCGTCACAAAAATTGCGACGGCCACTCCCTCATCTTCCGTCCTTTCCTTCAACTCCATCGTCTCCTCTCTCAAAAACATTTTCGCTCCCATCTCTTCCGTTACTGAACTCAAAAATCGCCTTGCTCTTCTTGAAAACAACGGCGGAGCTGTCACTCAAACCCAATTCACCGCACTTCAAAACAAGGTCAACACCATCGCGTCTTCAAACTATTTCAGCCCCTAGCTCAGCTACACTCCGTCAGCAATTATGGGCAATGACGGAAAAGCCGTCGTCTTCAGTGTCTCGGCTCCAAGCGGAACATTTGAAAACGGAATCACCGCGCAAACCGGAACTTTCAGCGGATCAGTTTCCGCAGGAAGTTTCACCACTTCGGGTAGTTTCAACGTCCTCGGACAAACCACTTTCGCTAACGCATCCACCACAGATCTTTCAATTTCAGGAAATACATATTTCCCGGGTGGTATCTGGAATTCATCAGGATATGTCGGAATCGGCACGTCGAACCCGTTGGTAAAACTCCAAATAACTGATGGTGACATTTCCTTGGATACCGGGCGAGCTCTTTATGCATATGGAATTGGCGGACCGGGATCGGTCAACTCAGCTTGGGGGACGTTTTATAGTACGGCTACTCAAACTCGCTTTGTCACCTCAGGAATTGGAACTTCCTCAACTACCATACCGATGATGAAATTCAGTAAATGGAACGGTACACTTACTACTCATATGATGTCGATTGATCCAAGTAACAATGGAGTTGCAATTGGATCCTATGCAACTGCAGGTACTGCTCCGGCAAATGGTTTAACCGTCAGTGGCAACGTCGGTATCGGCACAATCACTCCTTACTCTCGCCTTTCTGTCTGGGGATTAAGTACGGGAACGAATAGAATGTTTGAACTCACAGACTCGGCTTCAACTACCCTGATGACAGTACTTGATAATGGAACCGCGTACTTCAAGGGCAATCTCGGAATCGGGACGACCACTCCATCTGCTAATCTCGCCGTTCAAGGCAATAGTTACGTCTCCGGCACATCATTCTTCGGTGGGGCGATTACCGCAACGAGTACCTTCACCGTCAGCGGTTTGACCACACTCGTAAACGCATCAACCACACAACTTACCACCACCGGTTCAACATACTTAGCAACAATGGGTGGCAACGTCGGAATCGGGACGACGAGTCCGAGCGCGTTGTTGACGGTGGGGAATAATAATCAATTTACGGTCAGCAGTGCGGGAGTAATAAGTGCAGCTGGAGGTATTGCTGTCGGAGGAACAGCACAGCAAGGAACCGGTTCACTCGTTATGTTTCCTGGGCTTTATCCTTACAGTTCTGTCGGTGGAGCACTATATTCTGGAACACGAAAAATAATTGAAAGTGCCGGAAACAGTACGGCAATTTGGGATTACAACTCCGTCACAAATCCGGTAATTTCGTTGTCGGTACAGAGTACTGTGGAGGGTGTTCGTTTAGGTTCAGGCACAGTTTTAGATTGGTCTTCTACACTTGACCCTGTAGCGACTAGTGATACGGGTTTTAGTCGTCTCAGTGCAGGTAAGCTCGCTTTTGGCAATGGATCATCCGGAGATTATAGTGGCACTTTCATCGCAGGCAAACTCGGAATCGGTACCACCACTCCATACGCGAAACTCACGGTCTGGGGATCTGATACTTTAGCTTCTTCTATTAATACCGAATGGGTCAACTCTGCCTCTACCACTCTCGCGCGCATTATGAACGACGGCACATTCTACACTCTCGGCAACTTCGGAATCGGCACCACTTCACCGATGACCACCTTCACCGTCGCCGGAGTGAATGCCACGAGCACCATTGAAGGAAATCTCAACGTCGGAAACGGCGCGCTCACTTATACGAGCTCAACGGGAATTGTTGATATACCAAATATCACCGTTGGGGCATCCGTATTTGAAAGTGACGCAGGAATGTTCTCATGGACCGATCTCCCCGTTACCAGCGCATCCGTTCTCGGACAAGTAAATTCATACAGCGCACAAATCGACAGCAACCCGATGCTCACTGTTTACAGCGAATCACTCGGCGACGGCACCGTCTGGAATACCGGAGTCGGAATCGGCACCACCACACCGCGCGCGACCTTCCAGATCCAGTCAGCAACTTCAACCGCAGGAACATTCCCAATCTTCGATATCTCAGGTTTGCTCGGTTCATCATTTATGAGAATGAATGCTAACGGAGCACTTTCAATCGGAGGCACTACGACAATCGGCACGACAGGACAGATGGCAGGATTGCAGATTGGAAACGGAGGACTCTGCGTTGACTCTGATGGTTCCTGCACCGCTTCCACCACCGGTCGTATCTCATCAGTTTCAAGCACCGTCGGTTCAACAGACCTCGCAGAAAATTATTCTTCAACGGAAAGCCTGGAACCGGGAGAAGTCGTTACCATTGGTGATGAGGGTGGAGCCAGTGTTAAAAGAGCTTCAATCGGTACCGATGTCGTGATAGGAATTATTTCAACCGACCCCGGAGTTTTGCTCGGTTTCCCAATGGATAATGCAACGACAACGAGACCAACACTCTATCCGGTCGCACTCGCAGGACGTGTCCCCGTGAAAGTAACGGGTGAAGCGATTACAAAAGGTGACAGGCTTACTCTTTCAGGAACGACAGGAATTGCCAAGAAAGCAACAACACAAGGTCAGACCATCGGTATCGCGCTCGAAGATTGGAACGGAGGAAATGGAAAGAATACCGTACTCACATTTGTAAATCTTTCATGGCAGGGAATGCTCGAGAATGCAGTAGCCGGCGACCCAACAGCTCTCGCCAATGACACCGCATTCTTTGACCAACTCACGAACGCTATCGCAGATAAGCTTGTGAACTTCAAAGACATCGTCGTAGAAAATCTCACCGCTGCCGTTGGTATGTTTACAAGAGTTACGACCGACACCGTTGAAGTGAAGAAGGGAATTGAAATGAAAGACCAAGTGACCGGAGAGATATATTGTGTCACGCTCGCGAATGGAGATTGGGTAAAGACGAAAGGAGTTTGCTCGACCACCGCCCCCGCCGACACCGGCTCGGGTGGAGAGGACGGAACGGGAACAACCCCCGATCCAACAGCCACACTCCCTGACCCGGCACCAACCCCTGAACCGACCGACACAACAGTAATCCCACCCACCCCAACTCCCGACCCAATAGTAACTCCGCCGACCGACACCACTACGCCAGCACCCGACACAACGACAACCGTAACCCCATAAAAAAAATGACATCGCCATTTGATGTCATTTTTTTATTTGTCTGTTTATTAAACAACCCTCGGTGATTTTCAAAAATTTGGCGGAGACACCGCCCAAGGCGGAGTCACCGCCAAATTTCCGAAAATCACCTATCGCGAATATTCGTCGTCCGTCCCGTAACTTTTCGTCGTCGTAACTTGGCGGTGAGTCCGCCCCGCAGGCGGTCTCTCCGCCAAGTTCGTCGTCTCGTTCGTCGTCGTCATCTCGTCGTCCGTAAAAAATTTGGGGTCGTTCCGCTTTTCGTCGTGCCGTGCGACCCCAAATTTCGTCGTCCGTCGTTAAACAAAGTCGGTGCTTCCGCAACTTGGCGGAGACACCGCCCAAGGCGGAGTCACCGCCAAGTTTGTCGTTCGTCCCATCTGTCATTCTGAACTGACCTAATTTTTAAGGAGTGAAGCGACTATAAAAATGGAAATACTCTTGTGGTGCGATTCAGAATCCACGTCGTCCGTCCAGTCTGTCATTCTGAACTTGATTCAGAATCCACGTCGTTCATTGTTGCAATATTTAATCTCCTGTATACTATAATTATGAAAAACGAAATTAAAAAAGAAGAAATTGAAACCGACACCGAAATGCTTGCCCGTATTATGTTGAATGGTTTTGATGAAATAAAAAGAACTATGGCAACGAAAGAAGAAATGAACGCAGGTTTCGCCGAAGTTACTACTCGCCTTGATAAAATTGATGAACGTTTTGATGTCATCGAAAACATAAAATTACACGGACTTGAAACTCGACTTGAACACCAAGAAGACAAAATGCTACAAGCCCAAG
>CAIJYI010000042.1 GCA_903824855.1 uncultured bacterium
ATCATGGTCGGGGAAATCCGAGATGCCGAAACGGCAAATATTTCCGTGAATGCCGCCTTGACCGGGCACTTATTACTTTCGACCCTCCATACCAACGATTCCGCTACAACACTTCCACGTCTTTTGGATATGGGAATTGACGGATATCTTGTTGCGTCGACCATAAATATCGCGATTGCTCAACGATTGGTACGAAAAATATGTTCTGAATGTAAAACAGAAGTTCGGATGTCAAATTCCATGAAAGAAAGTTTTCATGGTTTGCCGTTCATCGATGCTCTGCAGAATGGCCAACTTTTTTATAAAGGGAAGGGGTGTGAAAAATGTAATGGAAGTGGCTATTCGGGCCGTGTTTGTATAAATGAAGTTTTGGTAGCAGACGACGAAATCCGCGAAGCAATTTTAAGAAAAGAATCCTCTGCCGAGATTAAACGAATCGCCATTAAAAATGGAATGACAACAATGCTTCAAGACGGATTTGAAAAAGCCAAAATGGGGTTAACGTCCCTTGACGAGATATTCAGAGTTATTCACGAATAAAAAATTTTCGTCTTTCCGGGCTTGATCCGGAATCCATAGCTCGATAGTTTGTTAAAAACAAAATGAAAATGAAAGATAAAATAAAAAAATTTTCCAAAATAATTCTTGAAAAAACCAAGCCGGATCTTCTGAAAATGAAAAGTAGTGAGGTTTTGGAAAAGAAAAGCATGAGAAATGACGCGCTTCCTTCGAAATGGAACGATAAATTTGCTTCATTTTCTTCGTCGAGCTTTTCCGTGAAGGAACAGACTCACTTTATCAAGCGATTTTCTTTTTTAATTCGCGCAGGTGTGCCTGTTTCTGAATGTTTACTCATTTTGCGACAACAAGCTGTTTCTCGCGGTCACGCTCTCGTTCTCGATAAAATAATCGAGGATATTTCAAACGGAAGATCTCTTTCAAAAAGTTTTGCTAAGTTTCCGAAATATTTTAATAATTTTGCCGTCTACATCATTAAAGTTGGAGAATCGACAGGCATGCTCGATCAGACGCTTTCTTATCTCGCGGATGAACTCAAGAAAAAGCAGGCACTTCGACGTAAAGTCGTCGGAGCGTTCATCTATCCGGCGATTATTACCGTTGCGACTCTCGGAATTACCGTCTTTCTCATGGTGTATCTTTTCCCGAAAATTATGCCGATTTTTACGAGTTTGAACATAAAATTACCACTTTCTACTCGCATCGTCATTATTCTCAGTACTTTTTTCCAGAAATGGTGGCTGGCTGTCTTCGCTCTGATTGCACTTTTTATCGTGGCCGTGAAAATAATTCTGGATAAAAATTTGAAGTTTCACTACATCTTCGACCGAACGATTCTTCGTGTTCCGGCAATTGGAAATGTGGTGAAGCATTACAATATTGCAAACGGTAGCCGTACCTTAGGACTTCTCTTAAAAAGCGGTATTACGATTCGTGACGCTCTGCCGATTACAGCAGAAACAACTACAAATCTTGTGTATAAAAAGCAGTGGAGTGCGCTCGCAGAAGTTGTGAATCGTGGAGAACCTCTCGCTGCAACGTTATTAAAAATGAATGCTCTTTTTCCTGACATCTTTGGTCACATGATTTCCGTCGGAGAAAAAAGCGGTACTCTTTCGGACACTCTGGTGTATCTTTCGGAACTATACGAAACAGAGGTTGATGAGTTTACAAAAAATCTTTCCACTGTGATTGAACCGGTGCTTATGGTTGCGATGGGACTCATAGTCGGATTTATAGCCATTTCAATTATTACTCCTATATATAGTATCACTCAGAATCTCCATGGTTAAAAATTCGTCAAAAATAATGAATAGGGGATTCACCTTGATTGAAATGGTTACTGTCATTGGTATTTTTGCTATTCTCGGAGGATCTCTTCTTTTTATTGACATGAATAGTTTCCGAGGAGATTCCTTTCGAGCGGAAAGAGATTCCTTGATAACTTCACTTCAAACAGCTCGAGCTGAATCTCTCAATAACGTTAATCAGTCAAAACATGGTGTTTTTATTGAATCGAGTGGATATACCATTTTTGAAACACAAAGCGACTACACGAATCGGGATTCAAGTAAAGATAATAAAGTACTCACAACCTATGATATAGAAGTTTCAAGTTGTACCGAAACTCCGTGCGCGATAATTTTTGATCAGTTAAGTGGAAATTCTGTCGACGCCACCACAACGCTACGTGATATCCAAAGAAGTGTAACTGTAGATATAAAAATTAATCATGAAGGCGCAATCTGGTATTAAAAAACAAAAAGGGTTTAGTACCCTCGAGATGATGATAGCTTTTGCTCTCATGCTTATTGCTCTGTCCGGTGCTATTAGCGCAGCTTTTTCTGCACAATATTGGTCTATCACTTCGCAAACGAGCAACGAAGCACTTTATAAAGCAAAAACTAACTTGGAAATTTTGCGAGCGAACGCGAAAGGAGATTTTTACACTGCGACATCAACACATTTTCATCCTGATAATTGCGTTGCCGGGCAATTATGCTATTACTCTGAAACAAAAGTGTCAGATCTTTCGAATTGCTCAAAATACGCAACAACTCAGATTTCCTGGAAGGTTACAGGTTATCCGACAACGACCACATCGCTCGCCACAAATCTTACTAACGTTGATGAAGCTGTTCGATTGGGCGGCGATTGTTTACTCAATCAACCGGCTGGCAGTTGGGATACTCATGTTCCGGTATCTTCGGGAGAATTAAACTTTAATCCCGGGAAAAAATTCAGTGGGCTTGATATTTTGCATAAAAAAATATATGTGATTGCGACCAGTACTCCGTATTTTATGGTTTACGATATCCCGAATACGAATATATCAAATCCAACTCCTATTGGTTCTATAAACGGGGACGGAAAGCAACTAAACGCTATTGATACATATGAAGATCTTTCTACCGGAAGAAAATATGCTTTTGTTGCAGAAAATTCAACATCGCTACAACTTGGTGTAATAGATATTACCGATTCGAATAACCCCGAAATGGTAAAAGAAATTTCTCTCAGTGGGATTACATCCCCCGGAACACTTTCAGAAGGGTGGAGGATTTTTGCCTATGGAGGCAGACTTTACATTACTTGTCGAGATACCGCGGGTCATGAATTTCATATTTTTAATATAAATATCCCTACACAACCTTCCGAGATTGGCGATGGCTATGAACTAACCCGAACAATTACCGATATGGTGATTCGAGAACAAACGATAAATGGAGCAGTCCATCGGTTCGCTTTTCTTGCCTCTTCTGCCGACACAAAAGAACTTTCTGTTCTTGACATTACCAATGATATTGTTTCGGAAATTATTTCTGTTGATTTGCCCGGCAGTGCCGACGCAAAAAGTATATTTATTTTGGGAAACACGCTTTATTTAGGAAGAGAAAATAACACATCCGGCCCGGAATTATATGCATTTGACGCAACAAATCCTTTATTGGGACTGCCTCAACTTGGGTCAGCTGAGTTTGGGGCTGACGTCGATAGAATTAAAGTTTCCGGAAATTATCTTTTTGCCGTTGTCTACAAATTATTTAACGAATCTTCCAATGAAGTTCAAGTTTGGAGTTCTGATTATACTCTTTGGAATACCGGACGTCTTCAATCATATGGATTTTCTAATCTTGCACCGCTCGGTCTTGATATCGATGAAGACAATGTCTATGTGGCGAGCTATCTAACCTCCAATGATTCAATCAAAGTTTTAAAAGCACCATAATGAAAAAAAATACCAAGAAAAAATCCGGTTTTACCCTCATGGAAACGATGGTGTACATCGCACTTTTTGGCATACTTATGTCTGGGGCCATTACGTCTGCATGGTCGCTTTTGGAGGGTGGTGCAAATAATAAAAATGCAATGGCTGTCCAAGAAGAGGGAACTTTTCTCAGTAGAAAAATAAATTGGGCTTTGACCGGCGCAACGGATGTTGATGTGACGGGTGGTGGAAAAATTCTTACCGTGACACGACCTGATCTCTCTGCCGATAGCCCCCTCGTGATTGGAGTTTCCGGTTCGATTTTGACAATTACACGAGGTTCTTCTGTTGCGGTTTCTTTAAACGGAGATTTTTTCAAAATTACCGATGTCCAATTTACTAATACGCCCGAAACCGGCGGCGTCCCCTCATCTATAGAAGCAAAATTTTCAGTCAATAGCACCCCATTTATATTTAAGACCTATTTAAGACAGTAAAAAAGACAAAAATGAAAATTAAAAATTCAAAAAACGGTTTCATTGCGCTCATGGCTACGATTGTAATTTCACTCGTTCTTTTGGTGATGGCAGTGGAAACAAGTTCTTTAGGATTTCATGCCCGATTTAACGTTCTTGGAACGGAAGCAAAAGAACAGGCTTCATCACTCGCCGAAGGTTGTGCAGACCAAGCGCTTGCTTCACTCGTAACAGATCCAACTTTCGTAGGTAATGTTACGAAAACGACGACGGAAGGAACTTGTAAAATTTTTCCAATAAATACTTCAATACCAGGATTGGTAAGTATAAAAACCCAGGCCGAAGTTCGTGGTTCATACGCCAATCTTGAAATAGCGATGAATACTTCAGATATTCATCTTGGGTCTATCCCTCTGGCTCCTGCAAAGGGAACTATTGTTGTGATTGCTCACGTCATAAATGACGGAACCGGTACAAAAACCGCAAGCAATTTCTCAATGAGTATTTCGGGTATAAACCCTTCACAAACAAGTTTCTCCGGTTCTGAGTCGGGAGTTGCGACAACTGTTGACACTGGATCATATTCCGCAAACGGAATAGAGCTCCCCGGTTATCTCAAAAGTGTATCAACAAACTGTTCCGGAACTATTGCAACAGGGGAACTAAAATTTTGTACGGTTGTATTTGATGACGTGACAACGACCATCACGGTAATTGCGAATGTAAAAAATGATAATAACGGAACAAAACTTCCCGCAGACGTTCCTCTTTTCATTGATGGTGTTTCTGTAAATCTTGGTGAAAGAAAAAGCGTCTCTGTAGGAAATCATAGTATCAGTTCAAGTATGCTTTCCGGATATGCCACCTCAACCTGGGGATATCAATGTGGGTCGGATGGGTCAGTCAGCGTTGCTCTCGGTCAAAATAAAACATGCATTATCAATTATGATGATTTTCCGCCACCAACTCCTTCTTGCGCTGATACCGTTATGATGCTTGATCGTTCAATGAGTATGTTCAGCAATTCCCAATGGATTCCTGATGAAAAAACCGCCGCGAAATCACTCGTTGATTTGTACAGTACCGTAACACCTGCACCAAAAATGAGCTTCGGGCGTTTTGGCGATGCTTCGACAGGGAAGAGTGCAGAAATTGTTACTCAACTCACTGCCGGATATACAGCGCTCAAAACGGCAATCGATGCAGGTCTAACAAATAATTCAAGTTGGACAAATCTTGCAGACGCGATTACTGTAAGCAGTGCAGAATTAAATAGTGTTCGACATGACCCAACAAAAGAAAAAGTTCTTGTACTTATTTCTGACGGTGATCCAAATGAACCGACAGGCGGTTCTGTAAACACGGATACTGGTTTTCTATCTCCTTCATCGAGTGCCCAAAACGCAACGGGGGATTCGTGGACATCTCCGACGAGTGCTTATGCCAATGGTGGAACAGACGCTTCAAACTCAGTCGCTCTAGGAAATAAAGAAAAATATTATACTTTCGGTTTTGGAAGCGGAGTAGGATTACCGGCAGGCGCTACTATCAAAGGCATAGAATCTCAACTTAATGCATGGGCTTCGGTTCCTTCTGCTGTCGCAAATTCAACATCAACTCCTTCTGCCCTTGGCCCCTCATCTTCATGGACCCCCAACACCGGAACCGACGTCTCTGCTGTCACCACCAACGACACAACCGCCTACATAATCCCGGGCTCTCAAATGGAAACTTTCACTTTTTCCGGAGCAGGAGTTCCAACCGGAGCTACTATAAACTCAGTTACTTTTCACGCTTTAGCTTTAGGCACAGGAAACTCTCTCCAACTTATGGAAGAGAATGGTTCAAATCAAACGTTTGATCCAACCGTTCGCACTCTCACGAGCGCTTATATAGATTACTCTTACGCTTTCCCTTCGATGCCAAACGGAAATGCTTGGACACTTGCTGAAGTTAATGCTTGGACAACAAAATTTGGAGTGAAAAATGTTTCCGGAAATACTGCCCGAGTTACGCAGATGTTTGTGGTGGTGAATTATACCG
>CAIJYI010000043.1 GCA_903824855.1 uncultured bacterium
CCAATATTCCTTTTTGTATCGCTCAAATATCTCGTTTTTTGTTGCCATATTCATATGACAACTACGGTAACCTATTTATGGGATATCCGCTGGATGTTCGGTAACATTATTTATGGGTGATAACGCGATATTCTTATCAAACAACTTGAACGACATCCTTCTCTTAAGGCGATCGGTACTTGTCCTATCCCGCTCTCTTATAATGGAAAATCTATCGCGCGAAAATTTTTGGACAGGGTGCTTAACTGTCGGGCTTATTTTCCAAAATCTGAAATAACAGTTCGATATGCACCGGAATTTCATCCTTACGCGGAAACTGATCCGCAAGAGATTGGAGCGGAATTTGAGAAATATTCAAAGATTTATTTTCACGGCAGATGTTTTGTTTTGCGAAATGAAGCCGTCTGGGATGTTCCGGAAAATACAGTGGGAGAGGATACTTATTTAGACAGAAGTATTCATTTTCGATTTGGTCCGGGAAGTATTCGAACAATGTACGATGCCAAAATATATTTTTATCCAATGAGTACATTGGGGGAATTCTCAAAAACGTTCTACCGAGTTTACTGTGACTTGAGAAATTTAAAACACATACACCCCGAACGAAATGATGTCAGAGAATATTCTAAAACAAAGCTTGATTGGAATTACATTCGAACACTCCCAATTAAATGGCAATTCTTTTTTATGACTTATTCTGTCGTCAGAAAATATTATCATTTCCTTTTTAAACATAATCTCGCTTATTCAGGAAAATCGGCATTGGACGTCTGGTCTTATGAGCAAAAAACCCATTAATTTTTTATGAAAATAGCAATTCATCAACCAAGGGTCAGTTATTATTATGGCGGAGGCGAGCGTGTTCCTCTTGAACAAGCGAGTCACTTTTCTAAACTCGGTCATGAGGTTTTTGTAATAACAACGGAAGTGAACAATAAATCTCAACTCTTTTTGGATTTTCAAAAAAATAACCCGAAAGTAAAAATCGTTGCTTTTAAACCGACTGACAAGCTGAAAGAAATTTACAAAAAAGAACTTGGACAAAGCCGTCATCGGGCTGATGCGGAATCTCTTGAATTCGGAAGAATGACCAAAAACTTTTATTTGGCGAACCAATTCGATATTGTCGCTACCCACTATACGGTTGATTCTTTATACATTCCGAATAACCAGTTTGTTGTTCTGGAATTACATGGGTGCCCCTCAAAACGAAGGATGATAGATGCGAGGTCTTTGGAAAGAGCGAACGCTCTTGTTTGCGTAGCTGAATACGTTGGAAATTTTTGGAAAGAAATGTATTTGATTACAAGGCAGATATATCTTACCTACAATGGTATAGATAGCTCATACTACACTCCGGAGAAAAGAGCGAAAATCTACGATCTCCTTTATGTAGGCAGATTGATAAAAATAAAAGGCGTCGATGATCTTTTGCATTCAATAAAAAATGTCGCTCAAAATTTTCCAAAAATACGGTTCGCGATAGTCGGAAAAGGACCGGAAAGCGACCGATTGCATACTCTTGCTAAAAAATTGAAAATCAATCATTTGATCGATTGGAAAAACTCCATTGCCGATTGTGAACTTTTGGAACTTTATCGTGCCTCAAAAATTGGGGTTTTCCCGTCAACGGCAAAAGAGGGTGTTTTGACTACTATGCTGGAGGCGGCTTCTTGCGAGATTGCAGTAATAACCACAAACAGTTGCGGAATGCCGGAGTTTCTTAAAAACAATAAAAATGGTTTACTGGTTGAACCGCATAACGTTACAGAATTAACATCGGCAATAGAAAAACTTTTGAACGATGATAAACTCCGAAACTCTCTCGGAAAGAAAGCGCGTGCTGATATCGTTCGTAATTGGACTTGGGAAACAAGAGCGAAAGAATTAATTAAGATATACAAACTATGTCTGAAAAAATAAACAAATTATATATCACTTCCGGAGAAGCAACACTTCTTGTTGAATCGGAGAATTCAGCAATTTTGAGTGATCTCCAAAATGAGGCTTTTGTACGGAGCCATATTCCGAGCGCAATCATAAGCACGGAAACTTTAGAGAAGGTCGTCGCATCGCTATTGATCAAGAATTCAGAACAATTTGATGTGATTCTGAAATATCCTGATGTTGTTTGTTTTCAACCTGAAAAAGTTGATACTCGCGGGGTGATAGCCCTGATGGGTTATATTTTAGAGCGTGCAAATAACGAGAAAGGTGTTTATTCGGTGCATTCTTCTGTTATCACTAAAAATAATAAAGCAATTGTTCTATTTGGCGGTACAACAAACTTGGGAAAAACAAGTATCGCAAAAATAGCATCGGAAAAATTTGCTTGGTCATTTTACTCCGATGAAATGGCACTTATAGATAGTAACGATGGGAAAATAATCGCAGGTGGAAAAATTGTAACCAATAGCGATTCTTTTGATGATTTCAATTTACCCGAAACAAAAGAAACCTTTGAAATTATCGGATTTGTTCATCCTCATATAGATAATGGTTTGAACAAATTTGAGAAATGGAACAGCGATAAATTTTTCTGGCACCTAAAAGAAGAACTCGCGAGAAAAATACGCGGTGGTTCAAAAGCGATACATTTTTTTAGTTATCCGCTAGGCTCGTTGGATACTTTTGATATCGCAAGCAAAAGACTTTTATTCGCTAAAAATCTTTCTGAAAAAATACCGTGCTACGAAATGAGAGGGGATCCGGAGTATATAGGAAAACAAATTACTGAAATTTTTAAATAACAAAAATTGTTTTATTCGCTAAAAAGCATATAATTGTCATATGGCAAAATTCACTGAAAAATCAAGTTGGGAGGGTCAAGAAATTACCTATACTTGGCTTCCGACTTCGGATGTTAAAAATTATATTCCTGTCACCCAGGTATACGGCGTTTGTATAAATGATGAGGGCAAAATTCTTGTAATCAAAGATAAACGTTGGCAGATTCCAGGCGGTACCCCCGAACAGGGCGAAACAGCCGAAGAAACATTGCAACGGGAGCTTGTCGAAGAGGCGCAAGTTGAAGTTGATAAGCTTGTTCCTCTCGGTGTTCAGGAAGTAAAATATCCAAATAATCCGAATAAAGACCAAGGCGAATTGTTTTATCAATATCGCTATCTCGCAATTATCACAAAATTAAATCCAACCGCACCTGATCCTGCTACAGGAAGAGAATATGAAAGAAAATTTGTTTCCTTTGACGAGATTGATGAATACGTAAAATGGGGAGGAGTCGGAACTGAAATGTTTAAAGATGCAAAAGTTGTTTTTCAAGAAATGAAAAAATAATGAATAAAAAAATACTCCGTCATTAAGGCGAAGTATTTACGTATGGGGCGAATAAATATATTCAATCACTTCTTCAGCTTCTTCTTCTGTATCGGTGGAATGAACTAAATTTTCCGCGGTGAGTTTAATATTAAGCTCTTTTTGTCTCGGGTGTTTATTTTCTTCCCAAAGTGCGATATCTTCTTTTGTAAGTTCTATCCAAGAAGCGCTATTTTCTTTTCGGAAGCGTTTTTTAAGTTCTGTGACTTTGTTTATCGCATCGTCACCTGAAACAACCAGTGTCATACACGGACCGGAAAGAATGAAGTTTTCAAGGTCTTGATAAAAATGCTTGTCGAGGCAATCTCTATATATGAAACGTGCCGCCCCTTGTTTTATTTCAAGTTGTTGCTGATTTTCCGCACTTAGCCCCATTGATAATAATTCCGAAAGGAATAGTTTTACAAGACCGCGTTTGAGACAATCTGGCTTAAATAATACAAATACTTTTTGGATGCTCATTTTCGCCTCCTTTGAAAAGATTGAAATATTCTGTAATATACTATATAATAATGGCTCAAATATGTCAATTTTCAGAAATAAAAAAATATTCTTTTTTGATGGCGATGGAACCATCTGGTACCCAAAGGAAACCAAGCGAACAAAGGCTCCTTATTGGGTATATGGCGACACCAATAGTGCGGAAATTAACACGTCTGGTATTGAAAAACTCGTGGTTAGCGACACAACTTTTGAAACACTAAAGGAACTTAATCAAAAAGGTGTAAAACTTATTTTGCTTTCAACACACCCTCACGAGCCGGAAATTGCTCAACAGGTATTACATATGAAATTAGCTCATTTAGGTTTGCTTAATATATTTTATGAGTGTCTCGCAACAGATGGACGACCGGAAGCAAAAGGCGAAGAAATACTCAAATTTCTAAAAAAATATAAATTACCAAAAACGCAGGCACTGATGATTGGAGATAGTTACTCGTATGATTATCTCTCCGCAAAAAAAGTTGGTGTTGATGTGGTGTTGCTAAAATCGGATTATTTGAAACATCCACCCCGTGGGCCACGAGTTAAAAAACTTATAGATGAAATAAGGGATGTTATCGGCTTTTGTTAAATGGTTCAATATCCCCCCCCATCTATCACAAAAAATACCCTTGTAAAATAAGGGTATTTTGATCTGTGGAGATGGGGGGAATCGAACCCCCGTGCAAAAAGGAACTCTTGGTGCCGGTACAAACATAGAATATTTTTTTGGTTTAAATCTGATAAGTCTTAAATAGACAAAATCTTATCAGTATCGAGCTTCCTTTGTTTTGAAAATGCGCCGAAGCGCTCGCATTTTCTATCCCGATGTTATTACACCTTTTCCTTTTTATCAGGATTCAAAAAGAAAAGATGCCGAATTTACGCTAAAGCGAATTCCGGAGTAAAGTATGGTGAAACCATAGCTGTTACTTTTGAAGATAAGTTTGCACTTATGCATTTTCCTGCGCATTTTGACGGGCGAGCAGGAGTAACCGGTTTGAGCATTCAAGAGGACGGCTTATTGTCTAGGCCGATCATCCCCATGGGTATTTCAAAGTACTGGTTCAGTATACACCCAAAAAGATGACTTGTCAAACACTGTTTTCTATGTTGCTATGATTTTCTGTTGATTGTTTTTTATTAAGACGGAGATAGATCGAAAGAGTTTCCTCTAACGTTTTTACCGAAAAAATAATGTTATTACAAAGGCCCGGAAATGGGTTTTTTCTTATTTGAGAAATCTTGACAAAAGTACATTCAAAATTGTTTGACATGGTATTAAAAAGATGTATGATTGTCACGATTTGGGGAACTCTCCAAAGCAACGTTGTTCCATGACATTTTAAATTATAGAGGAAATAAGAATGGAAAATACTTTTATAGATGTATTGGTTTCGTGGTGGTGGGTTATCCCGCTTATCGCGGCACTCGTTTATTGGAAACAGATATTATTGCTTTTCTTTGGGATGAAAATAATTCCTGAAAACCAGCTTGGTATCGTTTACAAAAAATTTGTTATCTTCGGCAAAAATGCTACGTTGCCTGACGGTAAAATTATCGCTTTGAACGGTGAAGCAGGTCATCAAGTCGACGCTTTGGCTCCCGGTATTTACTGGGGCTACTGGGTTTGGCAATATGATATTACTCTTGCCAGTTTTACCAACATACCAAAAGGTTTTATCGGAGTTGTTGAATCTCGCGATGGTAAGCCTATTTCAGGCGGACGCAACCTTGGAAGGAAAGTCGATTCCGACGCGTTTCAAAACGCTCGAGCATTTCTTGAAAACGGTGGTGAACGTGGTCCTCAAATAGACTTCATTCCTGCCGGTGCGTGGCGTATTAATACCGCATTATTTAATGTGAAGGATATTGTTCCTGTAAAAAATATTCCAAACGGAAAAATTGGTATCGTAACAACAAAAGACGGTCAATCTCTTCCAACCGGTGAAATTGCCGGTAAAGAAATCTTTGGTCATAGTTCGTTTCAAAATGGACAAGCGTTCATTGATAACGGCGGATATAAAGGTACTCAAGAGCAAGTAATTTTGTCAGGTAACTACTTTATCAACCCAATGTTTGCTGATGTTGAAATTCAGGATATGACGCCTGTTGCAATGGCACATGTCGGTGTTGTTATCGCCTATGTCGGCGAAGCGGGCGAAGATGTTACCGGTGATACTTTCAAACATGGTAATTTGGTAAAACGCGGTCAAAAAGGCGTGTGGATTGACGGTTATGATCCGGGTAAATATCCGATTAACTATGTGACTCATAAGCTTGAATGTGTTTCTACCGCAAACATCGTTTTGAACTGGGCTGATAGTAAGAGTGAATCGCATAATCTTGATAAAGAACTTTCAACGATTACCGTTCGTTCGGCTGATGGCTTTAAGTTTAATTTAGATGTAAGCCAGATTATTCATATTCCACGATCTGATGCTCCAAAAGTTATTGCTCGTTTCGGTTCTGTCGCCAACTTGGTAACACAGGTTCTTGAACCTACCATCGGCAACTATTTTCGTAACGCGGCTCAAAGTTCCGACGCTATTGATTTCTTGAAACAACGTCAGGAAAGACAAGCTGATGCAAGGAAAAAAATTGCAGACGCTCTGATTGAATATAACGTTGTTGCAGTTGATACACTTATTGGTGATATCGTTCCTCCTCCTGAATTGATGAAAACTCTAACGGATAGAAAAATCGCTGAACAAGAAAGGGTAACATATGAAACTCAACGTGGTGCGGAAGAAGTGAAGAAAGAACTGATGCAAGCGAAAGCTCTTGCTGATACTCAGCCATTGGTTGTTACCGCTCAACGAAAAGTTGAGATTGCAAAATTCGATGCTGCTGCCGTTATTGAAAAAGCCGGTGGTGACGCAAAATCAAAAACAGTAAACGCTGAAGCTGATGCGCATGTACTTGAAGTGATGGGTGTTGCGAAAGCATCAAACGTTAAAGCGGTCGGTCTGGCCGAATCAGAAGTTATCAGGTTGAAAACGGCTGCGGTTGGTCAATCCAATTATGCTATTATCGAAGTCGGTCGCGCTCTTGCGGAAAATCATATTAAATTGGTTCCCGAAATTTTCGCCGGTGGTGGTAATGGTCAAGGTGGCGGAACGCTCGTTGATGTACTTATCGCAAATATTTTACGCGATAAAATGCTTGCAACCGAAGTGGTAAAAAAAGCAGAAACCCTTACCGAATAATTCGGTAATAATTGTTCTTTATAGAGTAAGTCAAACGCCCCGACGAAAGTCGAGGCGTTTTTTTAAATATTTTTTATCTTGTCTTATATTCTCTCGCAATATCACGCTCCGTATCTCTTTTTTTAATGACTTCGCGTTTGTCGTATTTTTTCTTTCCTCTTACAATGGCGATTTCAACTTTGATTTTCTTTCCTTTTAGATACATTGAAATGGGAATAATTGTGAGACCTTTTTGTCCTTCGGCGCGGGCGAGTTCTGCGATTTCCGATTTTGTTAAAAGAAGTTTTCGTGTTCGGTCGGTTTGATATGCGGAGACGGCATTATTTGGCTGATAGAGGGGGATAGTGACACCGACGAGAAAAGCCTCACCGCCACGAACAAGAACACGTGCACCGTCAAGCGAACCGCGTGAATTTTTTATGGATTTCACTTCATGGCCAAGAAGTTCAATGCCCGTTTCGAATTTTTGCATCACCTCGTAATCGAAATGCGCCTTTTTGTTGTAAACAAGATTCGCCATAGGTATAGTATAGCAAACAGAGACGAGCTTGACAAACAATGTCTTATGAGCTATCTTGAAAAAAGATTTCGTTCAGCTGTTGGCTGATGAAACATTGATTCTTAACAAAACAAGGAGAAAGAGATGAGCGATGCATTTTTTGACTGGAAAACAAAAAAAGTTGTTGAAGTAAAGGAACCACCGATATTTGAAGTACCTACTGCTGCCACTGTCGCAAAACGGGAAGCCGAAGGGTATTATATCGTCACTGATTCTGATTTACTTTGCGGTGGAGAGTATGACTACGGAAAGTAAATATAAACATCTGGATTACGGAAAAGAACTTAAGCAATTTATTTTTGAGCAAAAAGACAAGAAAAGACAAGCGTTGAAAGATTTAAAAGAGGCGAAAACTAAAATTTTAGAAGTGAAGCTTCTTTTGCTTTTGGCGGACCATAAAGGGTTATTGGAATCCGCGGGCGTTAATCCCGGAAAAATGGAGGCCAGTATACTTTTGCTCGGTAATGTTACTGAAAATTTAGGTACTGAAATACAAAAATTGCAAAAGCTTGTCGATGCACAAAACAATGGTGATGGTCCGGTAATCGGGCATCCATAAAAGTAACGAGTCCCGCATAATTGCGGGGCTTTTTTATTTTTGGCTTTGTGTTATGATATTTTGTATATGAATGAAATAAATAACGAAAAAAACAATAATCACGAAGAGAAAGGGAAAAGTCCTGAAAAGAAGAACGGAATAAAAATGCCCGAAATGAGCCCAACAAAGCAATTTCTGACAAACATCGGCGGTTCTCTGCTTATTTTTCTTGTCCTCATAACACTCTATTCATACATCTCTGATGAGCAGGCTAAGAAGCCAACAGAAATTACCCTGACACAACTTTCCTCTTACGTTAAGAAAGGTGAGGTGAAATCTATCACGATTGACGGCGAGAAACTTTCTATTGAGTTAAAGAACAAACAGTTAAAGGAATCAAAGAAAGAGTTAGAAGCTTCTCTTTCTCAAACGTTGGTGAATTACGGAGTAACAGGCGAACAACTTTCTTCGGTGCAGACAAAAGTTGTTGATGCTTCAGGTTTCTGGTTTTGGTTTACGAATTTGGCGCCAATTCTTATTCCCGTCATCTTTATCATTCTTCTTTTCTGGATGCTCACTCGGCAAGTGAAAGGTGCCGGAGTGCAAGCGTTTACTTTCGGACAATCAAAGGCTCGCATTATTGATCCTGATGACGCTAATCAACAAGTTACTTTTAAGGACGTTGCCGGTGTAAAAGAAGCGAAAGAAGAATTGAGTGAAATTGTTGATTTCTTAAAAAATCCAAAAAAATTCTTGGACATCGGTGCGAGAATTCCAAAAGGTGTCATCTTAATGGGTGCGCCGGGAACAGGAAAGACGTTGCTCGCGAGGGCTGTCGCAGGAGAAGCTCATGTTCCTTTCTTCCATCTTTCAGGTTCTGAATTTGTGGAAATGTTTGTCGGAGTCGGTGCTTCTCGTGTGCGCGATTTATTTAAAATGGCGAAAAAAGCTGCGCCTGCAATTATATTCATTGACGAGATTGATGCCGTTGGACGTATTCGCGGTACCGGTGTCGGCGGAGGAAATGATGAACGCGAACAAACCTTAAATCAGATTCTCGTCGAGATGGATGGCTTTGAACCGAATGAAAAAGTTATCGTTATCGCCGCAACAAATCGCCCCGATGTACTTGATCCGGCTTTGCTTCGCCCCGGACGTTTTGATCGCCGCGTCACTCTTGATTTACCTGACCTTGATGACCGAGAAGAAATCCTAAAAATTTACGCCAGGAAAAAACCGTTTGCTGAAGATGTGAACTTGCGACTGCTCGCAGAACGAACACCCGGATTTTCCGGAGCTGATTTGTATTCTCTTATGAATGAAGGTGCCATTCTCGCCGCAAGAGAAGCGCGCAAAAAAGTGGCGCAATTTGATCTCATTCGTTCCATTGAGAAAGTTATGCTCGGACCTGAACGCAAAAGCCATTTGCTCTCCAAAGACGAAAAGAAAATTACCGCTTATCACGAAGTCGGACATGCGCTCGTCGCTTCCGTTCTTCCTCTTGCTGATCCGGTACAAAAAGTTTCCATCATTTCTCGCGGACATGCCGCCGGCTATACACTTACGCTCCCTCTTGAAGAAAGAAAATTGCAAACCAGAAAAGAATTTCTTGATGACATTGCAAAATTGCTCGGCGGATATGCTGCGGAGAAATTAATTTTTGGAGATATTACAACAGGTCCTTCCAACGACTTGCAGGTTGCAACCGCACTTTCACGAAACATGGTGACACGGTGGGGAATGTCGGATAGAATCGGCCCTGTAGCACTCGAAGATCCGTCCGGAAAAGTTATTTACGGAAGGGGTATCGGAGAGAAAGAATATTCCGAAGAAGTTTCCGCGATGGTTGATTCCGAGGTTTCGATTATGATGAATGAAGGATTAAGACGAGCGAATGAAGTACTTGCGATTCACCGAAAAGCGCTTGACGCAATTTCCGAAGAACTCATCCGCGCAGAAACAATCGAGCACAAGGAATTCGAAAATCTCTTAATTGCGAACGGCATCACTCCAAAGAAAAAAATAGAAGAGGAAATTAAATAATTTTAAAAAACTCCGCAGCAATGCGGAGTTTTTGTTTTTTCTCAGGAAGGTCGGACCTTCCTGAGATTAAAATACTCTCCGTTTGACATTTTCTTTCTGGTGGCGTATCCTATTCTTGGTTCAGTTTTTTTTGAGAAAAAGGAGCAAAAAATGACCGAAACAACAAAAAAAGAAACTTGGCGTTGTACTATTTTTGTAGGAAAAGATGACGTGTCTGTCATTTTTTGCCGAAGCGATATCTTGAGTGTTCCGAAGGAAGTGTCCATCGGAAAACTGGTTGCATCATATTCTCATGAGGTTATCCCTCACAAAGAATGGGCACAGGAACTTGAAAGACAAGGCGCACCTATTTTTGTGATAAAAAGAGTAAGGGATTTTTTCAAACAATACACACCAAAAGAATAGTAATACAAAGGGCCGGATGCTTTCCGGCTCTTTTTTATTACCATTCAATAGCACATTTCCTGACGCTTGCCCAAAATACTCGTAATGTCCCTTGACTATTTCTGGCGTTTTGATATGATAACTATCACTTGTTAGTATCGCACGAATGCGTATTTTTTATATGTGTTATTGCGGAGCTCACACGTGTTATTGAAAAAATTTATTAGCGATAATTGCAATATTTATTAACGGTCAGGGTTAAGTTGATCAAATCTTAAGAGCTTAACTTTGACCGGTAAATAATAAAAAAATATATGGCAGTAGAAGAATTTAAGAGGGATAAACCTCACGTAAATGTTGGTACAATCGGTCACGTTGACCACGGAAAGACTACTCTTACCGCGGCAATTCTCCATGTCCTTAATATGGCTGGAAAGACCGTTAAGATGAAAAGTGTTGATCAGATTGACTCAGCACCGGAAGAAAAAGCTCGTGGAATCACGATCGCTCTTTCTCACAATGAATACTCGACTGATTCTCGCCACTACGCGCACATCGACGCACCGGGACATGCTGACTATATTAAGAACATGATCACCGGAGCAGCACAGATGGACGGAGCAATCCTCGTCGTTGCAGCACCGGATGGAGCTATGCCTCAGACTCGTGAGCATATCCTCCTCGCACGCCAAGTTGGAGTACCGAGAATGCTCGTATTCCTCAACAAATGCGATCTCGTTGATGATCCGGATTTGATTGACCTCGTTGAAGAAGAAATTCGCGAATTGCTCACCAAGCAAGGATATGATGGCGCAAATGCTCCTATCATCCGTGGTTCAGCTACAAAAGCTCTCGAATCAAAATCACTTGATGACCCATACGCAAAGAGTATCCTACAACTTACCGATGCTCTCGATACCTACATCCCGGTTCCGGAAAGAGAGACAGACAAACCGTTCCTTATGCCTGTTGAAGACATCTTCACAATCGAAGGACGCGGAACTGTTGCTACCGGACGTATTGAAAGAGGTATCATCAAAGTCGGTGAAGACGTTGAAATCGTTGGTTTGAAACCAACCGTTAAGACTACTATCACCGGTATCGAAATGTTCAACAAATCTTTGAAGGAAGGATTTGCAGGAGACAACGCAGGAGTTCTTCTCCGCGGAGTCAAGAAAGAAGACGTTACGAGAGGTCAGGTTCTCGCTAAACCGGGTTCCGTTACTCCTCATACCGAATTCTCAGGAGAAGTTTACATTCTTTCAAAAGAAGAAGGTGGACGCCATACTCCATTCTTCACAGGATACAAACCTCAATTCTATATCCGAACCACTGACGTAACCGGAGAGGTTACCTTAAATCCGGGAGTAGAAATGGTTATGCCTGGAGATACCGTTACATTCACCGTAAAACTTATCATGCCTGTCGCTCTTGAAGAGAAGATGCGTTTCGCCGTCCGTGAAGGAGGACGAACTGTCGGATCCGGAGTCGTCACCAAAATCATTGCGTAAATCGGCACTAGTGCGCTCATAAAAAAATGCCTACAAAAACCACGACAACAAAAACAGCGACAAAAGCGGTCAAGCCTGTAGCGAAAGCTGCAGCGAAGCCCGTAGCAGCGGTAAAAGCTCCGAAAGTCACAACGGTTGTAAAAAAATCCGATGAATTTCAGAAGCTTCGCATCCGCGTTCGAGCCTACGAGCACAAAATTCTTGATGCTTCGGTCAAGCAGATCATCGATACGGCCGTTCGCTATGACGCAAAAGTCATGGGCCCTGTACCATTGCCTGCCGAGATCAAAAAGTATACGGTCAACCGTTCAACTTTTGTCCACAAAGATGCAAGGGAACAATTTGAGATTCGAACGCACAAACGTTTGATTGATATTGAAAACCCAAGTCCGAAAGTAATCGAGGCTCTCACGAACCTTTCCTTACCTTCAGGCGTCAACATCGATGTAAAAATGATGTAATAAAAATTCCAAAGGGAATTTCAAAAAACACCCGCATATTTCATGCGGGTGTTTTTGTGTGAAATGATGGCGTATACCAATAAAATAAAAAACCACCCAAAGTTTTTACTTTAGGTGGTGCTTCTCTCTATTTTACAACGTCAGGGCAAACAGATTTGTCGACGACGGTTTGGCCGTAGGCTATGCCGTTGTATTTCCATATGTGCATCTTCGCGAATGAGTCATAACCGCCGGCTTGGAGTTTTTCTTCACTCCATTGGCACTTTTGCAAAGTGGCTTCACCGACCCTGTCGATGATTTCATTCATTGCTGAATTAAAATTTTTCTGAGGTGTTATTGCAACACCGTAGGGTTGGTCCGGAACCACCATTTGGTTTGTAAGTACCGGAAGGGAATTCACTTGTTCGCTCGTCGAAGTCGGAGATTTTTCACCCGAGGTGAAGTATCGATCTGCTATTCCAAATCCGAAGTCAGCTATTGCGAATCCGATGATGATAAAAGATACAAGAATAATCTGGGCGGTAATTTTTTGTGTTTTGTTCATTTTTCTCTCCTTTTTCAGAATGTGCGTTATCCGAATACCACAGTAACAATAAAGTTATTCAGTGTCAATTTGTGCATGTTAGAAAAATTTTGTATAATTCTACATTATGGTCAGTGTTTCAGCAGAACATATTTTTTCTGTATTTAATATGCCTGTGACAAATTCAATGCTTACGGCATGGATGGTTGTTATTCTTTTGTCGGTTGTGTCTTATTTTGCTACAAGAAAAATGAAAATCGTTCCGACCGGAATGCAAAATTTTTTTGAAATGGCTATTGAGGAACTTTTCAAGATTGTCGAGAGCGTTTTTGGGAACAGGGAACAAACACTCAAATATTTTCCTTTTGCCGTCACATTTTTCTTCTTTATTTTAACCGCCAACTGGATGGGTCTTTTGCCGGGATTTGGAAGCATCGGTTTTTATGAGGAGGGCGTTTTTGTTCCTATTTTTCGAAGCGCTACCGCTGATTTAAATACCACACTCGCTTTTGCAATGATTTCGGTAATTATGATACAAGTCGCCGGAATTATGGCGCTCGGAGTCAGAAAATATGGAAAGAAATTCATCAATTTTTCCAGCCCGCTCAATTTTCTTGTCGGACTTCTCGAACTCATGTCTGAATTTGCAAAAATTATTTCCTTCTCATTCCGTCTCTTCGGAAGCGTTTTTGCCGGCGAAGTTTTGCTTGTTGTTATCTCCGGTCTTGTTCCGTATATTGTTCCTCTTCCGTTTCTTGGGCTCGAACTGTTTATCGGCGCCATTCAGGCATTTGTTTTTATGCTCCTCACTGTAGCGTTTATAAAAATAGCGACAACGGAGATGGCGCATTAAAATGTTTATAAAATATTATTAATTATTAAGTTATATATAATTGTATGGAATTAAAATTCATTGGTATTGGACTTGCTATTGGTCTCGCTGCAATCGGAGCGGGTCTTGGAATCGGTAAAATCGTTGCTCAGACGATTGAATCAACAGGAAGAAATCCTGAAGCTCAGGGTAAACTCTTCTCAATGATGATCTTGGGTGTCGCCTTTACTGAGGCTCTCGCAATTTTCGCTTTGGTCTTGTCCTTCATGATGATCAGTAAATAGAGTTTCATTAACATAATTCATTATTTGCATGGACGTACTTCAAAATTTCGGAGTTGAATGGCCGTTTTTTATAGCCCAGCTCGTCAATTTCGCCATATTATTTCTTGTTCTCAAACGGTTTTTATACAAACCGATTTTGGACATGTTGGAAAAACGACGAATTGAGATCGAGGAAGGTCTTGCGAATGCGCGAAAAATGGCTGAAGACGCGAAGAAATTTGATGCAGAACACGCTTTGCTCATGCAAAAAGCGAAAAAAGAGTCGGGTGAGATTACTGCTAATGCGGTGCTCGCGGGAGAAAAAATTCGTGACAGTATTTTGAAAGACGCCACCCAAAAAGCGAAGGATGTATTGGCTTCTGCCGAAGTTCTTATTGAAGATGAAAAAAAGAAGATGCTGTTGGAAGTAAAAGGAGAAGTACTCACTTTAGCAACGGCAATTGTTGAAAAAATTCTTAATGAAAAAATGGATAGCGCGCATGATAAAAAATTCATCGAAGGATTGATGGAAGAAAAATAGAAAAAAAGTATGGATAAAACAGCCCTCTATTCAAAAGCATTTTTAGAAAGCATTCAGGGACTTCCTGAGAAGAAGGTTTTGCCTGCACTCTTACGTTTTAAAGAGGTTCTTAAAAACAGAGAAGAAAGTCATTTATACCCGCGAATACTTCGGAATATTATTGCGTCTATTGAATATCGCGAAATTGCAACGATTACCTCTGCGCGCGAACTTGATAAGAAACTTCAGAATTCAGTGATAAAAATGATTAGGAAAAATTTTCCCGACCTATCTAAAGAATATATTCGTTTCAATGTTGATGAAAAAATGTTGGGAGGTATTTCTATCTCATATCGTGATCAAATGTTTGACGGTACGATACAGGGAGCCCTCCAAAAATTAATTGGTATCCACAAATAAAAATATTATGAACAGCGCTCAACACATCATCGATACATTAAAAAAAGAGCTCTCGGAGGCCAAAATTGAGGCCGGTTTCGAGAACGTCGGACATGTCACCGAAATAAAAGACGGCATCGCCCGTGTTTCAGGATTGTCTCAATGTTTCTACAACGAACTCCTCGAGTTCGGCGGTGGTGTTTTGGGAATGGCACTCAGTCTTGAAGAAGATTCCGTTGGCGTTATTGTCCTCGGAGATTACTCACATATCAAAGAAGGGGATACGGTAAAAACAACGGGAAATATTGCGAGCGTCCCCGTAAGTGATGAATTGCTTGGTCGTGTCATCGACCCACTCGGAAATCCTCAAGACGGACGGGAAAAAATTCCTGCAAAAAAACGCTATCCGATTGAAAAAATTGCCGCCGGAGTTATCCAAAGAAAAGCCGTATCTGAACCAATTGAAACAGGAATCAGAGCCATCGACGCACTTATCCCAATTGGTCGCGGACAACGCGAGCTCATCATCGGTGACCGCCAGACCGGAAAGACCGCCATCGCCGTCGACACTATCATCAACCAAAAAGGGAAGAACGTTATTTGTATTTATGTTGCCATCGGTCAGAAAGAATCAAAGACCGCGAAAATCGTTGCTGAATTTAAAAAGTCAGGAGCCATGGAACACACTATCGTAGTGAATGCTTCTGCGGCAATGCCTGCTTCTCTTCAATATATCGCACCATTTTCCGCATCCGCTATCGGAGAATATTTCATGGATCAAGGAAAAGATGTTTTGGTTGTTTATGATGATCTTTCCAAACACGCTTGGTCATATCGTGAAATTTCACTCCTCCTTCGGAGACCTCCGGGCCGCGAAGCCTATCCGGGAGACGTATTTTATTTGCACTCCCGTTTGCTTGAGCGTTCAGCAAGACGCGATGAAAAATATGGTGGCGGTTCTATTACCGCACTTCCGATTATTGAAACTCAACAAGGAGACGTTTCCGCCTACATTCCTACTAACGTAATTTCTATTACCGACGGACAAATTTATCTCGATACCGACCTCTTTTATTCCGGAGCTCGCCCGGCTTTGAACGTTGGACTTTCTGTTTCTCGCGTAGGAGCAACCGCTCAAACTAAGTCGATGAAACAATTCGCCGGAAAACTTCGCCTTGACCTCGCACAATTCCGCGAACTTGCCGCTTTTGCACAATTTGAAGGTGATTTAGATGAAGGCACAAAAAACCAAATTGCCAGAGGACGCAGACTCACAGAACTCTTGAAACAAGCTCAATTCTCACCACAATCAATTCCACGTCAGGTAGTCGGAATTTTCGCCGTCACACAAGGAATGGCTGATGATGTTGAACCGAAAGATATTTTTGCTTTTGATGAAAATCTTTTCAGATACATGGAAGACAAAGGACAAGACATAATTGCAGAAATTGAAAAAGGAATAAAATTAAGTGATGAGATCCAAGCGAAGTTGAAGGAATTGATTACAAAGTTTAAGGAGATAAGTTAATGAGGTTATAGGTTATAGGGGATAGGGTTTAGACAACGACCTAACCCCTAAAACCGATAACCCAAAACCTAACACCTAACATATGCCAAGCACACGAGATATTAAACGTCGAATAAAGCTCATCAAAACTACGAGTCAAATAACTCGGGCGATGGAGCTTGTTGCGGCGACAAAAATGAAACGTGCCGAAGTGGAAGCTCGCTCGACGCAGGCATATTCTTCGAGAGGAAGAAAAATTCTTCGTGCTCTTATGGAACATTCCGATACCGAACTTTCTCCATTCTTTAAGACAAACGAAAAAGGGAAGATTCTTGCTCTTGTAATAACTCCTGATCGCGGTCTTTGCGGGGCACTCACCGGAAACGTCCTTCGCCAAGCCGTAGCTCTTCTTTCAAAATATGAGAAAGATGATGTAGATATTATGACTATCGGAAAAGTCGGACAGGATACGTTCAAAAGACAGGGATATAATATTATCGCAACCGCTACGCATCTCGATTGGAAACCAAAAATATTTGATATTAGACCATTTTCAAAAATTGCACTCGACGGATATTCATCGGAGAAATATCGCCGTGTCTATTTGATTTTTACACATTTTATTTCAAACTCAGTACAACATCCCGCCATTCGATGGCTCTTTCCATTCTCTCCCGACGATGAAAGTGAAGATATGTTGCACGTTAAAACTTTAGAAAAATATCCGCTTGGTCCAAAAGAAGACCTACATGCGACCGAGAAATTTGAATATTTATTTGAACCGTCACCCGCAAAAGTTCTTCCATTTATTATTCGGAACCTTGTCGAAATGGAAATGTATCAGGCCCTCCTCGATTCCAACGCCGGAGAACATTCAGCCCGAATGATTGCGATGCATTCCGCGACAGAAAACGCAAAAGAATTAGTCGGCGATCTTTCCCTCACTTTCAACCAAATGCGCCAAGAGGGAATTACCAGAGAGCTTGCGGAGATAAGTGCATCAAATGCATAAAACATAATTTGTAAATCATAACTATCATGAACAAAGGAAAAATAATTCAAATAGTGGGAAGCGTTATTGATGCGGAATTTCCGCTGGCTTCTCTTCCGACACTTTTAAACGCTCTTCATGTAAAGAACGGAGAGAATACCGTCGTCTTTGAGACGAGTCAACACCTAGGAAATGGTCGCGTTCGCGCTATTGCTCTTGGGACGACTGACGGCCTCGCTCGTGGAATGGAAATTGTTGATACGGGAGAACAAATTAGCGTTCCTGTTGGAGACGGCGTTCTCGGACGTATGTTTAACGTTCTTGGTGATACTATCGACGGAATTGAAACACCTTTGACTACCACAGAAAAATGGGCAATTCACAGATCTGCTCCGAAATTTAGCGAGCAACGAACTGAAACGGAAATTTTTGAAACCGGAATTAAAGTTATTGACTTGATCGCTCCGTTTTCAAAAGGAGGAAAAATCGGACTCTTCGGAGGTGCGGGAGTAGGGAAGACAGTTCTCATCATGGAGCTCATCAACAACATTGCTAAAGAGCATAATGGCTATTCCGTATTTGCAGGAGTTGGTGAACGAACTCGCGAAGGAAATGACTTGTATCACGAAATGAAAGGCTCCGGAGTTCTCGATAAGACCGCTCTCGTTTTTGGACAAATGAACGAAATGCCCGGTTGCCGCGCGCGCGTCGCACTTTCCGCTCTCACGATGGCAGAATATTTCCGCGATAAATCCAAACAAGACGTTCTTCTCTTTGTTGATAATATTTTCCGCTACACGCAGGCAGGATCCGAAGTTTCAACATTGCTCGGACGTATGCCTTCAGCTGTAGGATATCAGCCGACACTTGCTTCCGACTTGGGAGAACTCGAAGAGCGCATTACTTCTACCGGCGAAGGTTCCATCACTTCCGTTCAGGCGGTGTATGTTCCTGCCGACGACTTGACCGATCCGGCTCCTGCAACCACCTTTGCTCACCTCGATTCCACCATCGTTCTTTCTCGTACTCAAGCCGAACTCGGTATTTATCCCGCCGTTGACCCGCTCGATTCTTCATCATCAGTTTTGGACCCACGTGTCGTCGGAAAAGAGCACTATGAGACGGCAAGAGGCGTACAAAAGACTTTGCAACGCTACAAAGAGCTTCGCGACATTATCGCCATTCTCGGTATCGATGAACTTTCTAATGAAGACAAATTGACTGTAGCGCGCGCGAGAAAAATTCAGAAATTCCTTTCTCAATCCTTCACCGTCGCCGAACAATTCAGCGGTCGCCCGGGAAGCTATGTTCCTCTCAAAGAAACAATCCGAGGATTCAAGGAAATCTTGGAAGGTAAACACGACGATAAACCGGAAGGAGCATTTTACATGGTCGGAGGAATTGATGAAGTGAAATAGAGAGCTCATAGCGAGAACCTAAAAGCTAAAAAAACATGTCTACATTTCGACTCAAAATAATAACGCAAGAAGAGGTACTTCTCGAACAGGAAGTGGAGTCGCTTTATGTTACGACAATTGATGGTGATATCACCGTTCTTCCTCATCACACTCCGTATGTAAGTATTCTCAAACCTGCCGAAGTAATCATCAAAGTAGGAGGGAAGGAAGAATCATTCGCTTGCACCGGCGGAATTTTAGAAGTTACTCCCGAGAAAGTTGTTATCCTTGCAGACTCCGCGGTTCGAACGGAAAAGATTGATGAAGAAGCGGCGTTAAAAGCGAAAGAACGTGCCGAGAGTGTCATGGCAGAGAAATTGGAATCAAGAGAAAATGCCGAGGCGATGCTTGCTCTCGAAAAAGCTCTCCTTCATCTTCGTGTCGCGCAAAAAAGAAAGCACCGATCTTCATTGCCGACAAACCCAAATCAAGAATAAAAAAACGCCCCGGAAGACGGGGCGTTTGACTAAACTTTGAATATTATTTTCCGAATAATTTATGATACCACTTAACCAAAGAATCGTGATACTCAAATTCTTTTGATATAATTATTCCAAAAAATAAAGAAAGAGCACAGATGAAAAATAACAAAATTAAAACTAAACCTTCCGGCGAAGAATATACAAAATCGTGAAGCATAATTTCTCCTTTTTAAATAAATTGCAACGATTAAACTACATTCACTATAGAATAATGAGATTTTTTGTCAATCGTTTTCTCATAATAAAACCCCCGAAATATTTCGGGGGTTTGAACTATTTTTTGTTTGTAGGTTTTGTAAAAACCTCTTTAAGAAATTTAATGAGTCCGAGTTCGTCAGAACAAATAAACATCAAAAATCCGATAAGTAAGAGGCCTCCATAAAACAAAAGTACCGCAATACCTTCCCACGAACCTAGCATCGTTTCGTACAACATACATTTCTCCCTGTTTAAAATAAGTGGTGTACCTATGTAAAGTATAGCACAATTGATAAAATTGTCAAGTAATAAAAAACGCCCATTTTGATGGGCGCTTTGGGTTTTTTTAGAATATTCCTAATAGGGCGAATACTCCTTCTAAGAATATATAAACGATAAAGAGTAATAATCCAAGAATATAGGGAGCAGCTACTATAACTGCAATCGCACAGAATATCCATGCAAGTTTTTTTAATACTTCTTTTGGTTTTAAAAAGCTCTTTAAGAAATTCAATAGGTCCGATTTCGTCAGAGAACAAATAAACATTAAAAATCCGATGAGTAAGAGGCCTCCATAAAACGAAAGTAGAGCAATACCTTCCCACGAACCCAACACTGTTTCGTACAACATACATTTCTCCCCAGTTTCAATTAGGTGATATATCTATATCCAAAGTATCACAATATAATGTTTTGTCAAGTAATAAAAAAACGCTCTCTATCAGAGAGCGTTTGAACTTTTTTTGCTTTTTATTCTATGAGTAAAAGCAGACTTGCGATAACATGCATTACTAAAGATATCGCCATAAATGAAGCAAGAACAATTACATACAGAGATATAATGATAATAGCGGCAGGGAGGAATATTATTGGGAATAATAATATTATAATCCAAAGAAGCATTGTTGAGGCAGTTTTATTCACGAGGTGAAGCCCTGTTTTTTTTAGAAAATATCTTGTATGCGCCGAAGATGGCGAGAGCGGGAATTATTCCATATATGAATATTAGTCCCCCAAAAGCAACAAGAAGAGCGAAGATGATTGCAAGAAGAGGAATCAGGTATAATACGGCAATGATAACGATAGGAGATATTATTACTCCAAATAAAATCCATCCTGTTCTTGGTTGAGTGGGTTGTGTCATTGAGAACCTCCTTTTTTATTTTTAAGTTAACCGACGTTTAATTGAGAGACCGATGAGCGCAATCGCTAAAATTATCATCACAATCCACCAAACGCTAAACAAAAAGGCGAAGATTGTACTAAAGATAATGAAGAGAAGATAAAATAAAAACCAAATAAGGTATAAAATTTCAAATGCGGCAATCATAAGGAATGGGGAGAGCATAATGCACAAAAGAGTCTGTGCTGTTTGCAATAAAAGTATATTTCCAGACATGTTCACAAAGAACCTCCTGCCGACATAGTATCATGTTACTCTTATTTGTAAAGTCGTGCCGTTCGGTGTTTTACGGGGTTTCATTTCTTTATATATTTGTTAAATCTGAGGGAAGTTTGATATACTGATGGTATGTCATTTCATAAACATAAAAAAGTCGGTCTTGCTCTCGGTTCGGGTTCCGCCCGCGGATTTGCTCATATCGGCGTTATAAAAGTTCTTGAAAAAAATAATATTCCGATTGATTACATTGCCGGTTCCAGTATTGGTGCACTTGTCGGCGGATTATACGCAGCAACGAAAGATATCGCTTACATTGAAAAACTCGCCTTAGACACCGACTGGTTGCAATTGGTTAAACTCGCTGATCCGTCATTTGGAAGCGGTTTTATTGCTGGGGAAAAAGTAAAACAATATATTCGTGATGCTCTTCGTGGCACAACTTTTTCTACTCTCAAAATTCCTTTTTCCGTCGTCGCTACCGATATTATCGCAGGTGAACCCGTTATCTTTCATGAAGGAGATCTTGCCGAAGTTATACGGGCGAGTATCTCAATTCCTTTCATTTTTCATACCGTCCCCGATGGTGAAAAAATATTATGCGACGGCGCGCTTTCCATGCCGGTCCCTGTTCCTGTGGCTCTTCAAATGGGAGCGGATTATGTTATTGCGGTTGATCTTGATTCCGGATATTTCAAACAAGGTCATCCAAAACCAAAAGACAATTTGATGGATATGGGAAATAATGTGGTCATGTTGCTTTCCTCTCATCTCGCAAAAGAAAATATGAAGAAAGCTGATTTGATATTAACTCCATCTTTGGGTGATGTTGAATGGAAATCTTTCGGTTCCAGAAAAGCTACCGCCGATCTCATTGCTCGCGGAGAAAAAACAATGGAAGAAGCTCTCCCTCGATACTTTGAAAGTATTAAGCCGAAGAGTATTATCGTCCGCGTTAAAGAATATTTGACTCAACCTTTGCCTTAAAAAAAGCCCACACGAATGTGGGCTTTTTATGTTCTCAAAATATTTGAAAGCTTATTCTCCTTTCGCCAAAATGGTTTCAAAAAAACCTTCTCCGTTGTGTTTTATTTTTCTGACATTTGGAATAGGGAAAATTTCTCCCTGCATAACGATATAAACTCCCGGCGGTAGAGTCTGGCAGGCGATAATGGCGCCGCCTAAATTAAAAGGGGCATCAGAATCGGGCGCCTTATTCGGGCGCATGGCTCCGGTTAAAACAATGGTTTTATTTTTTATTTTTTCTGAGAGAAGTTCTCCTGTTTTTGCCATCGTGTCTGTGCCGTGTGTAATCAAAATTCTTTCTCGTGTATCCATAAGGCAAACATCAAGAATCCTTTGTCGGTCTTCATCTGTCATTTCAAGGCTGTCTTTTTGAGGAAGGATGAAAATATCGGCATCGTCGTTTTTAATTGGCTCGGAGGGAGAGATATCAAGATTTCGCACGCGACCTGTTTTTAAAATATTTTTTACCGCCGGTTCGCCAAATTCCAAAACCTTACCTTCAGCAAAATCGTATTTTTCCGCATCAATCGTTCCGCCGACGGCAATAATTCTCATTGAGTTAATCGGGTTCATAGAAATTATTATTTAACATCCGTTCCAAATTTTTTAAAAAGAAAATAGGAATAGATGGTGGTGAAAATTGAGGAAAAAATAATCGGCACAATAACAAACCATATTGTGTATTGAGGAAGAAGTAGTCCGATGACGGCCAAGATTCCCGAGTAAACAAAAAGTTTACCGCCGATCTTGTGTGTTTCGTCCCAGACACGAACACTGGCGAGAGTCCAAGGTGTGCGGAACCCCATGAACCAATTTTGTTTCATTTTTGGCATTGCAATTCCGAGTAATAACCAAAGGAGTGCCATTGGCGGAACAATCATCACGGTCATATTAAAGGTGAAGCCAAGATTCCAGAAAACGGTGAGCAGATGAATGTAAAAGAGAAAAATAGTAACGCCGGCAATTATTGAGTTGTACGATTTTTGAAATAAAGCGATGTTTGCCTTGAGCGGGTCAATCTTCGGAAGAAGAATTAGTAGGGAAGAAATAAAAATCATGATGATAGGCATCAGGAAAAGTCCCCAGAATTTTGGCATATAGCCGTTTACTTCGCCGTTCGCTCCCCAGTGCGACGCAATATTTTCGGGGAATTGAGGATAGAAATAAAAGCCGATAAGAAAAGATGCTACCGTGATTATTCCGATTAACCAATATGTTTGTTTTGTATTCATAAATATAGAGTACAACAAATTTTCAGGACTTGTCAATATAATATTATTTTGCAGAGAGTGGTAGAATAGCCAAATGGCATACATCATTGCAGGGCTCGGAAATCCGGGCGAAGAATATTTAAATACCAGACACAATACCGGACGCATTATGATCGAACACTTTCGTGAAGCGTTTGATTTTCCTGAATGGAAAGAAGATAAGAAATTGAAAGTTCTTGTTTCGAAAGGAAAAGTCGGAGAGGAGAGCGTGACGCTTCTCGAGCCGAATAACTTTATGAATAATTCCGGCAAGCAAGTTCTTCCGTTTGTGAAGAGCAAAAAAGCGGCGGAAAAAACAGTGGTTATTTATGATGATATTGACCTGCCTTTGGGGACGGTGAAAATTTCCTACAATCGAAGTTCCGGTGGACATAACGGTATCGGTTCTATTATTAAATGTTTGAAGACGCAAGAATTTATTCGTGTGCGCATCGGCGTTTCAAAAGTAGGTGCGAAAGGTCTGGCGAAAAAACCAAAAGGAGAAGATGCTGTTTTGAAATTCCTCCTCGGAGAATTTAAAAAAGACGAAATGCTGGAATTAAAGAAGATAGAGAAACGAGCCGGTGAAGCGTTAGCCATGATAGTAACTTCCGGAAGAGAAAAAGCCATGGGAGAAATCAACCGTCTTTCCTAAGAGGTTCAACCTCCGGGACAGAATATAAATATGTGTTGTAATAAAAAGAAGTCCCGCGGAGATAGCGGGACTTTTTGGTTAAAAAACTTCTTTTTTTAATTCGGAAAATTTTTTTTCCGCTATCATTAAGGAACTGTTGTAATTAAACTTGATTTAATATATCATAAGAAACAGATTTGTCAATTGATTACTTGAAATAATATTATAACGAGGTATAATCAAAATTATGAAAAAACAAACATATTCGGGTAATATTGTTGATGTCGTTAAAAATGAAATCTATTCAGGAACGCTCGTTGTTTCTGGCGGGAAGATTACTGAAATTATTCGCGATAAAAAGAAATACAAGACCTATTTAATTCCCGGTTTTATTGATTCTCACATTCATACCGAAAGTTCGATGCTTCCGCCTTCTGAATTCGCTCGTGTCGCAGTCTCTCATGGAACGGTGGCGGTTATGGCTGACCCCCATGAAATTGCGAACGTCCTCGGAATGAAAGGAATGAAATACATGATGGACGACGCTAAAGGTGTGCCGTTCCATTTTTTCTTTTCCGCTCCTTCTTGTGTTCCTGCGACTACTTTTGAAACGTCGGGCGCCAGTTTAGGTGTTGCTGAAATTGAAGAACTTTGCAAAAATCCGGAAATAAAATTTCTCGGTGAAATGATGAATTTTTCCGGCGTTATACACGGCGACTCATTAGTGATGGAAAAAATCGCTCTCGCGAAAAGATACGGAAAGCTTGTTGATGGTCATTCTCCGGGACTTCGCGGTCCGGATTTGAAAAAATATGTCGGCGCAGGAATTTCCACCGATCATGAAGCGTTCCAAAAAGATGAAGCTCTTGAAAAACTTTCACTCGGAATGAAAATTCAGATTCGTGAAGGTTCTGCCGTAAAAAATTATGAAGAATTGATTCCGATTGCGGATGAGCATTATGAAAACTGCATGCTTTGTTCTGACGACAAACATCCTGATGATTTGGTTAAGAGCCACATCAATGAGCTTGTCGTACGTTCTGTGAAAAAGGGCATTGATGTCATGAAGGTTCTTCGTATGGCATCGGTTAATCCAATCATGCATTATGGGCTTCCTGTCGGTTTGCTTGGTTTAGGCGACGGTGCTGATTTCATTGAAGTTTCCGATTTGAAAAAGTTTTCTGTTTTGAAAACGGTTATCGGAGGTGTTGTTGTTGCAAAGAACGGAAAAAGTGCACTCAAAAAGAAACCGGCGAAGCTCGTGAATAATTTTCACGCAACGGCGAAAAAAGTTTCAGACTTTGCCGTTCCTTCGTTTGAGGGTGAAATGAAAGTTATTGAAGCGACTGACGGTTCACTCATTACCAAGAAAATTCTTGCGACTCCAAAAATTGAGAAGGGAAATATCATTTCCGATACAAAAAATGATGTCCTCAAAATGGCGGTGGTGAATCGATACAAAAATGAAAAACCAGCCGTGGCTTTTATTAAAAACTTCGGTTTGAAAAAAGGCGCTATTGCAAGCTCGGTGGCTCACGATTCTCATAATATCGTTGCCGTAGGAACAACTGATCAGGAAATTTGCGATGCCGTAAATTTGATTATTAAAAATAAAGGTGGCGTTTGCGCCGTACAAAAAGGGAAGACAAGTGAAGTCTTGCCTCTTCCGATTGCCGGTCTTATGAGCGATGACCGATTTGATATCGTTGCCAAGAAATATACAAAAATCGATAAACTCGCCAAGACTTTCGGTTCCAAACTTCACGCGCCGTTTATGACCCTTTCCTTTATGGCACTTTTGGTTATTCCTGAAATAAAACTTTCCGACAAAGGACTCTTCGACGGAACAACTTTCCAATTCACAAACGTTTCAGAAAAATAATCATTGTCTGCAAAAACCATCAAAAAGCCCCCACGTAATGCGGGGGGCTTTTTTTATTTCGTCGGTAGCTAAAAGCTTCGTTCCTATTCAGCTTTTTTTGCAGGGGCTACTTTGTAGGATAATGCCATTTTCTGATCTTTTGGATCGAAGTGGGTTATCTTGAAAGTGTAGGTTTTTCCGAGCTCGAGAGAATTTTTGAGGTTCTCTTCAGTGCCGAATTCAGAGAGATGGACTAATCCTGCGACTCCTTCTTCGATGCTGGCGAGTGCTCCGTATTTGTTGTATTTGATGATAACTCCTTTTACGTCATCGCCTTTTTTGTAAGTATCTTTCGCGTTGATCCAAGGATTTGCGCGGAGAGCCTTGATGGAGAGGGAAATCTTTCCTCCTGAAATTTCAATGATTTTTGCTTTAACTTTTTCTCCAACTTTGAAGAGTTTGCGTGGGTCTTCAACGAGTCCCCAATCGAGTTCGCTGATGTGAACGAGTCCTTCCAATCCTTCTTCAATCTTTACAAAAACTCCGAAGTCAACGATACCGGTGATTTCGCCTTCGACCTCATTGCCGACGACATATTTTTCAACGATAACTTCTCGTTCTTTCTGGTCGTTTCCTTTTTCAGTGAAGATGAGTTTTCCTTCTTTTGGTACAGCGGTCAAGATGGTGACGGAAATTTTCTGGCCGATAAGGCGTTTCAATTCCTCCATAATTTTGACTTTGTCGCCGTCTTCTACTCGAGGATAGTGTTCAGGTCCGAGTTGTGAAGCAGGGAGAAATCCTTGCAAACCTTTCCAGTCAATAATAAGACCTCCTTTGTTTGCTTCTTTTACTAATACCTTGAGAATAGTTTTGTTTTTCAAAAGAGCTTCAGCTTCGTTCCAGATAATTGCCTGGTGAGCTTCTTTTAATGAGAGTTCGATATATCCGTCTTCGTTTTCCCTCTCTAAGATTTTTGCGGTAATGGTGTCTCCGATATTAACCTTTCGGATAATGTCGCGAGTCATCATGAATTCACGTCCGAATATAATACCGGTACCAAACGGTGCCAAGTCTACATAAAGGGAAGTCTTTTCAATTCCGATAACCGGTCCTTCAACGATATCTCCTTCTTCAGGATATCTCGTGAGTTTTTCCGTAAATTTCTCCATAACCTCGGAAACGGTTTCCGGTGTTGCGAGAGCTAACTTTTCACTGGAGCTCTGGGCTTTTTTGCCTTCGCTCGCAGGTACTACCTTAACCGCTTCTTCTTCAGCTGCGATTTCGGTGACGATGGTGTCTGTGTCTGCCATAATATTAAATGTTCTTAAGGTGGCTACCGATTTCACGTGTGAAATTTCTCACGTGGGAAGGGGTAGGATTACGCCCGAAGAATTTGTTAAAAATATTGCAAAATGGGCAAAATTTGCTCGTTTGCAACAGTAAGAATAAGTATACCTATTTTATAGAAAATGTACAGTGCGGAACAAGGTTTTAGCTTTTAGCTGATAGCTTTTAGGTTTGGCACCTTCGGCGCCTGGTGCGATAATAAAAAACCCCGACTTAGCATCAGGGTTTGGTTTATTATTTTTTCTCTTCAACCGGCAAAGGATAGAATTCTTCCATGGCTTCTTCGAGTTCTGCGGCGCTGGTGAATACCGGTCCGCCACCCATCATTACTGCCATTTCAAAAACGTTCAAAATCTCTTCGCGGGTAACACCGAGTTTTTTGCAACTCTTCATATGATAGAGCAAGCAACCGTTACACCGTACGGCGAGAGCAATACCCAAGGCTACCAATTCTTTTGTTTTAGCAGAAAGAGCGTCGTCTTTCTTGGCTTGTGCTGAAAATTGTAGATAGGCGGTGATAGAGTCGGGAAGGTTTTTCTTTGCAAATGCATACCCTTTGTTGATTCTGTTTATTTTCTCTTGAACTGCGCTTGTCATTGGCGTATCTCCTCTGTTGTGTTTGGAACCTAACCGCAGATACTGTATCACGAGAAAAAGTGTCTGTCTATAGAAAAAAGCGTTCAGGACTTGCATTTTTTTTGAAAGTATGTTATTATCAGATTCTATTAGATACTAGATAAACATATCGCAATATATATGGGTAATTTTAACAGAGGCGACCGTGGCGGAGATCGCGGTGATCGCGGAGGGGATAGAGGAGGAGACAGAGGAGGTTTTCGCAAATCAGGCGGAAATTTCGGACGACCGGACTTCCAGAAGAGAAGTTTCGGCGGAAATAGTGGACAAATGCATCAAGCAATCTGTGCTGAATGCAATAAGCCTTGTGAAGTACCATTTCTTCCTAAAGACGGAAGACCTGTATACTGTTCCGATTGTTTCGGAAAGAAAGGCGGAAGAGACGGAGGTGAAAGAAGCGACAGAGGCGGAAGAGATTTCGCTCCACGTTCTTTCCAAAAACCGGCTTTTGAACAGCCTCGCACGGATGGAGACACCAAGAGACGCTTGGAGTCAATCGAGTACAAACTCGACAAAGTTATCCACGCTGTAGATATGTTACTTGGAGCAAAACTTCCTGCCGTTACTAAAGCGGTAGAAGTAAAAGCAAAAGACGCGGCAAAAATCAAAGAAGAATTGACCGCCGTCGTTAAAAAAGTTTCAAAAGAAGCAGTGAAAGAAACGAAAACAGCAAAGCCTGCGGCAAAAAAAGCCAAAGCTAAAAAATAAGAAATAAATCACTTATAAAAAAATATCTCCGAGCTTTACCGCTCGGAGATATTTTTTTGATTACAGGCCTCTCCTTCGCCGGGGTGACGGGTGTAATCAATTACGATAATTGGTGATATACTATATAAATATAAAAATAAAAAAAATGCCAAGCTTAACAAAATTCGATGAATCGTTCGCGAAGCTTAATCCAAGCCAGAGAAAGGCCGTAGATACAATTGATGGGCCGGTGATGGTGGTTGCGGGTCCCGGATCGGGGAAGACGGAAATTCTTTCGCTTCGGGTGGCGAATATTTTGCGACGTACCGATATGTCGCCGGGAAATATTTTGTGTCTCACTTTTACCGATGCCGCGAGCGTAAATATGCGCAAGCGTTTGGTGGGAATGATTGGTAATAATGCGTATCGTGTTTCTATCAATACCTTCCATTCATTCGGCGTGGAAATCATCAACTCATATCCTGAATATTTTTTCGGCGGGGCGTCTCTTTTGCCCGCCGACCAATTAGCCACCATTCGCATTTTGGAAAATATTTTTTCCGAACTTCCTCATGATAATCCGCTCTCGTCAGTTTTTGATGATTCTTATACCTATCTGAAAGATGTAAAAAGCGCCATCGGTCATTTGAAAAAAGGAGGGCTTGATCCGGAGGAGTTCAGAGTCATCCTTATAGAAAATGCCAAATTTATTGCCTATGCCAACCCGATACTTTCTCCTGTTATTTCGGAACGGATTTCGAAAAAAATGTTTCCTGAAATAGAGGCGCTCCTTCCTGAATTACGAAAATATAAAACGGAAAATCTTGAGATGATTCACCCCTTGCAAAATCTTGTCATTGAATCTCTCAGCCGCGCTGTGAACGAATCAGAAACAGAAGATTCTACTAAACCTTTATCTGAGTGGAAAAAAGAATGGACTGAAAAAAACGATGACGGACAAACGGTTTTGAAAGGTACAGCAGGACAGATTAAACTTTCCGCGCTCGCGGATGTCTATCAAAAATATCAGGAAGCAATGCGCAAAGAAGGATATTACGATTTTGACGACATGATTTTGGATGTGATTCATTCGCTCGCAAAAAATGCTTCGCTTCGTTATGAATTACAAGAACGGTATCAGTATCTTCTCGTTGACGAATTCCAAGACACGAATGATGCCCAGATGAGGCTCATTCGGCTCCTCACAGACGCAGCGGTGAACGAAGGTCGTCCGAATATTATGGTGGTGGGAGATGATGATCAGGCGATTTATAAATTCCAAGGTGCTGATATTTCCAACATTCTTTCCTTTAAAGAAATGTATCGCGATCCGATTATCATTACGATGACCGATAACTATCGCTCAACACAAAAAATTCTTGATCTCGCTCGGCACATCATTTTGAAAGGTGACGAAAGATTGGAAAACAGGATTCCTGAAATGGTGAAAGACCTTCGCGCGGGGAATAAAAATATTCCTGAAGGAAACATTGTTCGAAAAAGTTTTCGTACCCGTTTGGACGAGTTTAATTTTATTGCGAAGGAGATAAAGAAAATAATCACTGAAGGAAAAAATCCTAACGACATTGCCGTCATCTGCCGAAAACACAGCGAGCTTGAAGGTATGGTTCCTTTTCTTAATAAACACGGAATTCCTGTAAGATACGATCGAAAGCAAAACGTTTTTCATGAACCGCACGTCAGAGAGCTTATTATTCTTTCACGTTTTATCTCATCACTCGGAAGAAAAAATGCGGATGAAGCAGACGAATATCTCCCTGAAATTATTGCATTTCCGTTTTGGGGAATACCAAGAAAAATCGCCTGGGAAATTTCTCGTGATTCCAAACGCGGACGGTGGCTTGACGCGATGACCTCGCACGAAAATATAAAAGTAAAACAGGTTGCAGAATTTCTCATCAATCTCGGTGAACGTTCCAAAAACGAAACCCTTGAACAAATATTGGACGACCTCATGGGAAGTGATATTGTTTCCGTTGCTTTCACGGAAGACGAGGTTCCTCTGGTACCGAAAACATCTTCCTTTGGTTTTGTTTCTCCCTTCAAAGAATATTATTTCAGTCCCGAAAAATTCAAAGCCGACAAGTCAGAATTTCTTTTGTTTCTTTCTTCGCTCCGTGTCTTCGTCGATTCTCTTCGCGAATATAAACAAGGCTCCATGTTGCACATCGATGACCTTGTGGAATTTGTTGATTTACACGAGTCAAATAAAATTGCCGTTTTGGATGTCAGCCCATTTGTTTCCGGAAATGAATCTGTAACACTTCTCTCTGCTCACGGCGCGAAAGGTTTGGAATATGATACCGTTTTCACTATTTCTTGCCAGAATGATATGTGGGCAGGTCGAGGAATGTCGTCAAAACTTCCTTTTCCAAAAAACCTCGCACTCTCACCGGCGGGAGACACAACCGACGACCAGCTTCGCTTGTTTTACGTAGCACTCACACGTGCAAAAAGTCATTTGTATATAACATCTTATGAAATAAAAGAAGACGGAAAAGAATCTCTCCCTTTGGAGTTTTTGACGATTCCCGATGACGGCGAAAGTTCTGAAGAGGTAAGAAACATGCTTGCGGTGGAAAATCACGAAGAAGAAGACAGTGAAGAAAAGGAAAAGACTTTGCTCTTTGAAGCGTGGAAATCATTTTTGGCGCCACCCTTTATCGCCGATGAACAGGCACTTCTACATTCAATCCTTGATGATTACCAAATGAGCGTCACTCATTTCAATAATTTCCTCGATGTTCTTCATGGTGGCCCGGAGAAATTCCTGGAGCATAATCTCCTCCGTTTTCCCGAGGCGAAAAGTCCTTCGGGCGCATTTGGTTCCTCCATTCATAGCACTCTTGAAAAGATTTATACATTCCTCAAACGCGAAGGGAATGTTCCCGATGAGAAAACTATTCTGTCGTGGTTTGAAGATGAGCTGAAATTCGCGCGACTCTCAAAAAATGATTTCGCTTTCTTCTTAAAAAAAGGAAAAGATGCTCTCACTATTTATCTGAAAGAAAAAGCAGGCACATTTGATCCGCTCCATAAGATTGAAGTTGATTTCAAAAGTCAGGGTGTCGTGATTGGTGACGCGAGACTTACCGGAAAGATTGATAAAATGATTCCGGAATCAGATGGAAAGTTTTTGGTGGTAGATTTGAAGACAGGAAAATCGTTTGATGAATGGGAAGGAAAAAGTCCTGAGGAAAAAGTGAAAATGTATAAATATCGCCGACAGTTGGTATTTTATAAAATTTTGGTGGAGAATTCTCGCGACTATGCAAAATACCGAGTAGAAGAGGGAATGTTGGAATTTGTTGAACCTGATAAAAAGGGGAAGATTCACGAGCTTGTTGCCGACATTACGGAAGAAGAAACAAACCATACAAAAGCACTCATCGAAGCAGTCTATAAAAAAATTATGACGTTAGATTTCCCCGATGTAGAGAAATACAGCAAGGATTTACAAGGAATGATTGATTTTGAAAGTGATTTGTTGGAGGAAGGGAAAAGCTTATAGCTAGGGGTTAGACACTTCGCCGGTTCTGGGTTGTACAGAGAACCGAAACGTTTGGAATATCTCACTAAAATAAGAATTATCGCAAAATCGTGTTTTCTTAAAAACGTTCCGAAGCGGGGTATAACCCCACTCCGGCGATGAGGATACTTCTCACTTTTCTTGCGCTCTCGCAACATTTGTGCTTATATAAAATTAGGTTCATTTCGTTTCTCAAAAGAGGAGGACACACCATGAATTGGAATGCGTTTTTACTATTATTTCCCGCCACTTTTTTAAACATTGATTTCGTTTTGATGCTTTTGTTTAGTATTGGTGGAGCGTTTCTTTTAGGCCTTTTTCCGTTACTCTCCGATTTCATATCAAAAGTAACAGGTATCCCCGGAATTCCCGAATCGGAACTCTCAATGCTTAAGCGATTGGTTTGTATCGGTTCAGGATTATTTGCGCTTTGGTATGTATTCGTTGCATCAAGCGCAGGATTTCTCTATTTGGCAATCTTCCTCAGCGTCATTCTTCAATGGTTCGTGACCTGCTATACTCTAGCCGCAACCTGCGAAAAAAGATTCCTTCGTATGAGTGAGTTTTGGCACATAATATATCCATGGATGTTCTGGAGACCAAAAAGTAGTAAAGAATAAAAAAATACACGACTGAGCCTTCATGCTCGGTCGTTTTTTATCACAGTAAGGTCCGACCTTCCTGCTTTTGTCGTCCGTTTGTTGTCTGTTCGTTCGTCGTTCCTCCTAGCTAGTGAGCCGTTTCGTTCTTTTCCCGGGTTATGAGTGCGATCACTCATCCTTCGGCGCCGCACGCCGAAAAAGGGAAAAGAACGAAACGGCGAACGTTCGTTTGACGTTCTCAGGTATTTCTGCTAGGATTAAAGCCAAACCTACGAAGGGCTTTTTTTTATTGCCACCGAACAGGCTAATTGGGACCAATGGCGACAGAACGTATTAAACGGCGTTCCGCGAAAGTCCCCAGAATTTATGAGATTTATACTCGGAGAAAAGCTTGCGATGACGCAAATCTTCACGGAAGATGGCGTTGTGCACCCGGTTACCGCTGTCCAATCAGGGCAAATGACCGTTGTTCAAGTGAAGAACAAAAAGAAAGACGGTTATGACGCTATCCAATACGGATTCGGCGATCGTAACGAAAAAAATATTAATAAAGCGCAGATCGGCCACGCAAAAACGCTTGGCAATTTTCGGTATTACCGCGAAGAAAGACTGCCTGATGGAACAGAAGCGACCGTAACTACGGGCGATACTGTTAATCCTGAAGTTTTCAATGTTGGAGACATCGTTGAAGTTTCGGCCATTTCAAAAGGAAAAGGTTTCCAGGGTGTTGTTAAACGCCATAAATTTGAAGGAGGTCGCCGATCACACGGACAAAAACATTCCGAACGTGAGGCTGGTTCCATTGGAGGAGCTGCACACGGAGGAGGTAGAGTTCGACTAGGAAAAAGAATGCCGGGAAGAATGGGTTACGACAGAGTCACCGTCAAAAACTTAAAAATCGTTGCGGTTGATACCGATACGAATCAGATTTTCGTATCAGGCGCCATTCCGGGTCGAAGAGGAACACTTATTGAAATTAAAGGCCGATAAAATTCCATGGAAGCAAAAATATACAATCAAACAGGAAAAAGCGTTGGAACGATTGCATTGCCAACCGAAGTTTTCGGAGCACACTGGAACGGAGACTTGGTTCACCAGGTTTTGGTTTCTGAAGGCGGAAACGCACGCAACAACATCGCCCATGTTAAAGATCGAAGCGATGTAAGAGGAGGAGGAAAGAAACCGTGGAAACAGAAAGGTACCGGACGCGCTAGACATGGTTCTACTCGTTCACCAATCTGGGTCGGCGGAGGTGTTACCCACGGACCAACCAACGAAAAAGATTACACCAGAAAAATCAACAAAAAAATGAAAGCTGCGGCTATTTACGCCATTCTTTCGCAGAAGTTGAAAAATGGAGAAATAATTTTTGTTGACGAAATCAAACCGACTGAAATTAAAACAAAAGAAGCGAAAGTAATCCTTTCATCTTTGGCAACAATTTCAGGATGCGAAGATATTGCCACAAAAAGAAAGAATGCCGCTTTCATCGCGCTTGGAAAGAAAGACAAAGATGCGGAAAGAGTATTCAGCAACATCAAGAGCGTTTTTATTGGAGAATGGCGCAACATTACGCCTTCCGAACTTTTGAAATACAAATATATTGTTGTATCTCATCCGGAAGAAAGCGTGAAATTTGTCGCTTCAAAAATAAAATAATATGAAAGCAAAAATTTTCAAAAATAAAAATCTTGCCGAAATTCTGAAACGCCCTCGCGTGACCGAAAAAGCAGCTATTCTCGTCGAGAATAATGCCTATACATTCGAAGTCGCTCCAACCGCTACCAAACCGGAAGTGAAAGCTGCGATTATCGCTATGTACAAAGTCACCCCGATTCAGATTAACATGACAGCAGGAACCAGTAAAAATATTACGAGGCGCGGTCGAGCCGGCGTAAAAACAACCAACAAAAAGGCGGTTGTTCATCTTAAGAAAGGTGATAAAATAGAATTCATCTAAAAAACATGAAATCACACAGACCTACAACCCCATCAATGAGACACACGAAGGTTGTTTCTTACCGAAATGTTCTCACTTCGGCGAAACCTCACAAAGCGCTCACTATGGGACGCAAACGCGATGTCGGACGCAATGCCGACGGACGCATTTCTGTTCGCCACAAAGGAGGTGGACACAAACGCCTTTATCGCGAAATAGACTTCAAATACAATAAAAGAGACATCCCGGCGAAAATCGAGACTATCGAATATGACCCGAACCGTTCCTCTTTCATTTCTCTCGTTTGCTACAAAGACGGAGAAAGACGCTATGTTCTCACAGCGAAAACAATGAAAGTCGGCGACATGATGGTTGTCGGAGAGAACGCCGAAATCAAAGCCGGCAACAGACTCCCGATGAAAAACATTCCTCAAGGTACTTTCGTTTACAATGTAGAATTGAAACCGGAAGGAGGTGCAAAAATCGTACGATCAGGCGGAAGCTATGCTGAAATCGTTGCGAAAGATGCTCCGTACGTTCACTTGAAAATGCCGTCAGGAGAAATTCACAAAATTCACGAGAATGCATGGGCTTGCGTCGGAGTTGTTTCCAACGACGAACACAAACTCCGCAATATCGGAAAAGCCGGACGCTCAAGATGGCTCGGTATTAGACCGACCGTTCGCGGAACAGCAATGAATCCTGTCGATCATCCACACGGTGGAGGAGAAGGAAAACAGGGAAGAGGACTTCGCAGAGCCAAAACCGCTTGGGGAAAACCATCCGGAAAAGGACAGAAGACCAGAGCCCCGAAAAAGTATTCCAACGTCTTCATTATTTCAAGAAGAAAGACAAGAAAGAAAAAATAATATTTTCAAAAAAAATACCGTCAGCAATGGCGGTATTTTTGTGGTAATTTCTTACACGATTTATTATTGACAAGAACTCTTTATTAACGTATTCTTTTTGCAGTTATGTTCACGGTGAAAATTTGGAGGCTATAAAATGGCAAATATATCTACCGCTTTAAAATGTTTTTATGCGACTCTCGAAGGAGAGGGAGTAAAGGATAATGAAATTCTCTTTGGTTCAAAAGTCAGATTAGTTTTTCATATTCCGAAACTATCTTTTTCGGATGAGTCCGTTCACCTTGGTTTTACAATTATGCCATTCGGTTTACAATTTCCGGAAAGAAATCCGACTTTGTGGCATCAAGACTTGAATATCCCATGTGAGGAAAGCGAAGTCGTTTTTTCCTTTATCGTTCCAACAGAAAAAAAATGGAAAAAAGATATCACCCCCGGTTTTTCATTTACTTTTGATGTAAACGGTTTATCTGTTTTTTCTCAATTTTTGAAAGTACGATTTGTTTCGTCTTTTAATGATCGAAAGAGACGTGAGAAATTTGCATTCCATTTCATTGATTTAGAAAAGGGTATTGAATCATCAGTGAAGCAGATTAGAAAATTTGAGGAACAAGAAAAAAATTGGCAAAAAGAATTTGCGTGGGAAAAATAAATAATTTCCGAAATGACTACAAACTGAAACGGCACTACCGTTTCAGTTTTTTTATTTATGTTTCTCTTTTGGACCTTTGTTCGACGAACACCACTTGCTTTTTCTCATCATGTATGGTTAAATACATTCGGAAACATTTGAAATTATATAGACCGAAGGAGGTTCTATGTCTGACCAAGAACAATTAAGAACAACACCGCTCACCGAGTGGCACTTGGAGAATGGTGCAAAAATGGCGGAATTTGCCGGATATTCGATGCCGATTAATTATCCGTCAGGCGCGCTTAAAGAAACAAAAGCAGTCCGTGAAAATGCCGGAATGTTTGATATTTCTCACATGAGGCCCATTGTTGTGAAGGGAACGCTTGCCCGAGCTTTTCTTAACTTTATTGATACCAGAGACTTGGCATCAATGGAACCGGGAGACGCGAAGTACGGTATCGTTTGTCTAAACAACGGTGAGGCTATCGACGATATTATCGTTTATGAATCGCCATTTTCTACAAAACCGAGTGAAACTTTTATCGTTATCTCTAATGCGAGCAACGGTACAAGAGTGTATGAACATTTGCGCCAAGTCAAAAGTGATTATTCTCTTTTGAATTCGCAGGTACAAATTGAAGACGGTCTTGATCAATTCGGATTTATTTCTTTACAAGGTCCGAAGGCAAAATCTATCTTACAAAAAGCGATTGGTTCTGAAAATCAAATTCCGAAAAAATATTATTCATGCCAATACGGCATGGTGTTCGGATATTTTGCACTGCTTGCAAAAACAGGATACACAGGAGAAGAAGGGTACGAAATATTGTGTCCCAAATTAGACACCATAGAAATCTGGACCCATTTTCTTGAAGTCGGAGAAGAAGACGGATTAGTTGCGTGCGGTCTTGCCTCTCGTGATACACTTCGTCTTGAAGCAGGTATGCCTTTATTCGGTCATGAAATGGATAAAAACCATAATCCGATAATAGCCGGCTTAGGAAAATATGTTGACTTCAACAAGGAAGGATACTTCCTCGGGAAAGGCATACTTGAAAAAGTTCGTGATGGTGCATCCAAAAAACCTAATGAATATTTTAATGCCTTCATTATGGAAAAAGGAAGAGTTCCAAGACATGGCAATGTCATTTACCTTATGCTTATGGGCGAAACTCGTCCCGTAGGAAAATTGACGAGCGCAGGATTTTCTCCAACGCTCCAAAAAAATATCGCTATGGGATATACGGACCACTCGTTTCTTCCGGGCACCACTGTCCTCATTGATATCGGCGGACAAATGTATCCGGCGACAATAACAAAACTTCCTTTCTATAAAAGAGAAAAGAAACAATAAAGTTACAACCGCGATAGCATAGTCTTTCGCGGTTTTTTTATTACAACATCTATTCCATTTATTGTCCCAGAGGTTGAACCTCTTCAATTTTTTTGTTGACAAAGGGGTGACGGGTACGAGTAATCGGTTTTTGGTGTTGATTCGCTTTGACTATCTGGTATCATGGGTATGGTTTTGATTTTTGAAACAAAAAGGAGGATATCATGGAAAACTCGAATAAAGAAGTTTGGTACGAAAGTGCCTTAACACTTCTTCGCAACGCACGGAAAAAAGCAAAAAAAATGTCTCCCGAAGAACTCATCATTCTAAAAAAAGACACACATAAAGAACTTGATGAAATCTTTTATGAGCGCAGCCTTAATGAAGAAATCGCCGAAGACCGAAATTTGCGTAGAAACAAAACGGCTGAAAGTGATTTGAAAAAGAAATATCATGCGCTTCAGGAGCAAATTGAATTGCTTGAAAAAGAAAATCTCGCTATGAGAAATTTAAAAAATGATCATAGCGCACATAACATTATTGCGTCTCCAGGTCTTGCCGTATCAGAAGCAACAGCAATGGTCGTGCTTTCCGATTGGCATATTGAAGAAATTGTTCGTTCTGAAACCGTTAATGGAAAAAACACTTTCAACCTTGAGGTTGCGAAGAAACGCGCTGATCGTTGTTTTCAAAAAATTGTCAGTTTGACGGTAAAAGAACAACAAGACGTTACCATCAATAATATGGTCGTGGCATTACTCGGCGATTTTATCTCCGGTAATATTCACGAAGAGCTGATGGAAAACTGCGAACTTCGTCCAATGGAAGCAATTCTTTTTGCACAAGGTCTGCTTGAGTCAGGGATTTGCTATTTATTGGCAAACACCAAACTCAATCTTACTTTCGTTTGTCATGTGGGCAACCATTCTCGCATCACCAAGAAAATTCACATTTCCAACGAACAAGGCAACTCACTTGAGTCGCTCATGTATTGTTCATTGAAACAACGATTCTTAAGTGAACCTCGAGTGAAGTTTGTTATCGCGGAAGGGTATCATTCATATATGGATGTGTATAAAACAAGAATCCGTTTTCATCACGGTCATTCATTACGTTTCCAAGGCGGTGTCGGCGGACTTACTATTCCGGTAAATAAAGCCATCGCTCAATGGAATAAAATAATTCCTGTTGATTTGGATATTTTTGGTCACTGGCATACCTATATGCATATGAAGAACTTCGTTGCGAACGGTTCTCTTATCGGTTACAACGGATTCGCTCTTTCTATTAAAGCTGACTTTGACGATCCGAAACAAGCGTTTTTCTTAATTGATAAACGTTTAGGTCCTTCAATCTTTGCACCTATATTTGTAGATAAATATAAGTAATATTTATTTATAGCACACCCCCGGGGCCATTATGGCCCCGGTTTTTTTATGCATGAAGTCCCTCGATTTTAAGGTTTTTTTGCTCGGTTCTTAGTCGTTTTTCTATTCTCTCCATGTTTACTTGACTTAATTTGCTCTTTTTGTTAGGATACAACGTAAAGCTCTGATTAAGAGGAGCTTATGTTTTTGACTAAAATCATGACCAGATCACTAAAAAAAGGTCCATACGTGGACGAAAAGTTGTTAAAGAAAGTTGAAGGGAAACGACCGATAGAAACGGGCGTCATTAAAACGTGGGCACGAGCCAGTCAGATCTCACCAGAAATGTTGGGTTTCACTTTCGGCGTTCACAATGGACGTGCACATCTTGAAGTTTTAGTTACCGAAGATATGGTCGGACATCGTCTCGGCGAATTCTCACCTACAAGAAAGTTTATTAGACACGGAGGAAAAATGCAGAAAGAAATCGAACAGAAAAAGAAAGACTCCGAAATAGCGGCAGCAAAAGCGGCGAAAACCGCAACCGCGGAACCGAAAAAGAAATAATTAAAGAGCTTTTAGGTTTTAGGGGGTAGGTTTTAGACGAAACGGTTTCCGTTTCCCTAACCACTAACCCCTAAGACCTAACACCTAAATATCATGGAAACAGGAACAGCAAGTCTTAAGAATTATCGACAGTCGCCACGAAAGGTGCGACTCCTTGCCAATTTGGTTAAAGGAAAAGAAGCGAAAGAGGCCATTACCCTCCTTCGTTTTTCGCAGAAACGAGCTTCAGATCCTTTGGAGAAGCTTATTGAAAGCGCCCTTGCCAATGTCAGGAATGCCGGAGCCGGAGCAAAAGATTTGTTTCGCGTGGTCAATATGACGGTTGATAAAGGAGTAGTTATGAAAAGAAGCATGCCTCGCGCGAGAGGAAGAGCTTTCCCGATTAAGAAACGAACCAGCCATGTCACAGTTACGATAGCAAGAATGGAAGCACCTGTCGCAAAAGCAAAAATCGAAGCAAAAAAAGTTGAGACCAAAGAAGTAAAGAAAGCAACTGTTGCGAAAAAACCGGTAGCAAAGAAGAAAATCACAACAAAAGAATAAACCATTTATACTAAAAATACTTAATACATAATTTATGTCGCACACCGTACATCCATATTCACATCGCTTGGGGATACTCAGAGATTGGAAATCTCGATGGTTCGCCGCATCCGGAAAATATCAGGAATTTTTACGTTCTGATGTTCTTTTGCGCGAATATCTTGAAAAACGCCTTCATGGACAATACGTAAGCGCTATCGATTTCGAGAGAAACGACAACACTTTAAAGATTATCATCAAAACCGGTCGACCGGGAATGATTATCGGAAGAAGCGGAGAAGGACACACCAAACTCAAGAACGACGTCCTCGCTTTTGCCAAGAAAAACAAAATCTCTCTTTCTGAAAACTTAAAGATAGATATTGAAGAAGTTCGTTATCCTGAAACAGATGCCGCGATTGTCGGACAAATGATTGCCGAAGGTTTGGAAAAACGTATGCCATTCCGCCGTGTTCTCAAACAGACCGTTGAAAAAGTTATGGCAAGCAAATCAGCACAAGGAGCAAAAATTGCCATTTCCGGACGCTTAGGAGGAGCTGAAATGAGCCGATCCGAAGAAATCAAACGAGGAAACATTCCTCTTCAGACGTTCCGCGCTGACATCGATTTCGCAAAAGTAAGAGCTAACCTTCCATACGGAGTTATCGGTATCAAGGTTTGGATCTACAAAGGAGAAGTATTTGAACCGAAAACAAAGTAACATTAAACGAAAGTATTCATCAAATTAAAGAAAGAATATGCTAGCCTTCCCAAGAAAAGTTAAACATCGCAAATGGCAGACCAATCGCCATAATCCAAAGAAACCGCACAATGAAACGCGTGGTATTACTGTTGCGTTTGGATCATTCGGTTTGAAAGCTCAGAGCATGGGACGTATTCGTTCCAATCAGATTGAAGCTGCAAGAAAGACATTAACAAGAACAATCTCAAAAACAGGAAAAGTTTGGATTCGTATTTTCACAGACAGACCGGTTACACAAAAAGCCGCTGAAGTGGGAATGGGAAAAGGTAAAGGAGATCCGGTTGGATATTGCTTTGAGGTATTACCTGGACGCATCCTTTTTGAAGTTGACGGAGTTACCGAAGCAATTGCTAAAGAAGCTCTCAGAAAAGCCGGCGCAAAACTTCCGATTAAAACGAAAGTCGTTGCCCACATCTAAATAATACGAATATGACAGAAGAAATAAAATCAAAAACTGACGAAGAATTGGTAAAAGAACTTTCTGAAAAGAAGGTTGCTTTGAATGGAATGAAATTCAACATCGCCGGTTCAAAGATCAAGAATGTTAGAGAACAGCGCAGTATGAAGAAAGACATCGCTCGTTTCTTGACCGAACTTAATAAGCGAGCATCCGCAAACAAATAATCAACATGGAAAAGAAAATTCACAAAAAGCAATTGAAAGGAGTTGTCGTCTCCGATAAAATGCAAAAGACTGTTGTCGTCTTAGTAAATCGTTTTATCAAAGCTCCAAAATACGGCAAATACGTTCAAAAAAGCAAAAGATACAAAGCTCACGATGAAACAAACATCTATAAGACGGGAGACAAAGTTGTCATCGAAGAAACCAATCCAATCTCTAAAGACAAAACCTTTAAAGTAGTCGGAAAACAGATGTAAACGAGTATTGTTATATGGTATACGGCATAAGTGATACTATTCCCATATACATACAATAAAAATATGATTCAACCACAAACAATAGTTAAAATAGTTGACAATACCGGAGGAAAAATCGGAAGAGTCTTCAAAGTACTCGGAGGTTCAAAGAAACGATACGCTGAAATAGGCGAACTCGTTGTTTTGGCTGTCCAAGTTGCTGAACCAAGAAAAGGAGTCAAACGTAAAGACGTTTTGCAGGCCGTTGTTGTTCGACAGACAAAACCACTTCGCAGAAAAGACGGATCGTATGTTCGTTTCGATGAGAATGCGGTTGTCATTTTAGAAAAAGGGAAAAAGGAACCTAAAGGCGGTCGTGTTTTTGGTCCAATCCCACGCGAGATTGCTGATCTCGGATATCAGAAAATTGCTTCATTGGCACCGGAAATCGTTTAAATAACAATACATATATGAACGTAAAGAAAGACGACATGGTTATCGTGCTCACGGGCAAAGACAAAGGAAAGAAGGGGAAAGTTCTCCAAGTTTTTCGTGAGAATGACAGAGTTACCGTTGAAGGCGTTGCCATCAAGAAAAAAGCTCTTAAATCAAAAGCTAAAGGGAAACCGGGTCAGATTATTGAGAAGGCTTCACCTATTCATGTTTCAAACGTATCATTACTTGACCCAAAAAGCGGAAAAGCAACTCGCGTTGGTTCAAAGATGGTAGGAGACAAGAAAATCAGAATTAGTAAAAAGAGCGGAGTCGAAGTTTAATTTAGTATAGTATCTGGTATTAAGTATGTAATTATACTACCTCCAGTTACGCCATAAAAATATCATGGAAAATATTAAGACAAAAGAAAAGAAAGCATACGAAGCAATGAAGGCTGAGTTTGGATATAAAAACCCGATGCAAGCGCCTCGCCTCGTTAAGGTTGTTGTCAGTAGCGGAACGGGAAAATCAAAAGACCCAAAAAGAAATGACCTCGTCGTTGATCGCCTCACTAAAATCACCGGACAAAAACCGTCTTTGCGCGGAGCTAAAAAATCTATCGCATCATTTAAAGTAAGACAAGGAGATCCTGTCGGAGTTACGATTACTATGCGAAAAGGAAGAATGTACGGATTCTTGGATAAGCTCATCGATATCGCTATTCCCCGAATGAAAGACTTCCGCGGACTCGACGCAAAAGCTATCGACGAAATCGGAAACTACACCATGGGACTTCGCGAACACACTATTTTCACAGAAGCTACCAATGAAGACTTGAAAGACGTTTTCGGACTTGCTATCACTGTCGTCACTACAGCAAAGAGCGCCAAAGAAGCAAAAGCATTCCTCGACGTCCTCGGATTTCCTTTCAAGAAACCTGAAGCTGCAAAATAATTTTAAAAATGAAAGACCACCCTCGGGTGGTTTTTCTTTTGTCATAAAAACGTTTTTTTGTTTGTATGATAAGATTGTATAAGGTATTATTAAAACAAGTCATTATTCAATTAATTATTAATCGATATAAAAATATTTATGGACGAATTATTTAAAAATAAAAAAGTAGTACAAGTTGTTATGGTGCTGTTGTTGTCATTATCGGTATATCTTATCGGTCTTGCCGTGAATAATATTAAGACAAACACTTTTATTGGGCGAGATATTCCTGCACTCACGACTATCAATGTGACGGGGGAAGGAGAGGTCTTTCAAAAACCTGACGTTGCTGAGCTTTCATTTACAGTAAGCCAGGATTCCAAAACAGTGTCAGAGGCTCAATCAATCTCCACGGAAAAAATCAATAAAATTACCTCATACCTCAAAGATACGATGAAAATTGCGGATAAAGATATCAAAACCGAGGATTACAGTGTTTATCCAAAATACGAATACCAGAAAGCCGTTGCGTGTTTGAATTTAAATATGAACGGATTTTGCCCTGACGGGAAACAAATTCTTGTCGGATATACGGTCAGTCAGACAACTTCTGTGAAGATTCGCAAGATTGATGATGCCGGTACTATTCTCACCGCTATCGGAGATAAGGGGGCGACGACGGTGAGCGGACTCAGCTTTACCGTTGATGCGAAAAAAGATTTTGAAGCAAAAGCCCGCGACTTGGCAATAAAAGAAGCGCAAACAAAAGCTGAAACCTTGGCAAAAAGTTTAGGGGTTTCTCTTACACGCATCACGAATTTTTCAGAAGGCGGAAATTCACCGGTGTACGGTTATGGTGGCGGCGTAATGATGAAAACAGCTTCACCGATGATGGATTCTGCACAAGCTCCGACGATTTCAGCAGGTGAAAATAAATTCACCTCGAATGTAAACATCACCTACGAGATACAGTAAAGATGAGGTTATAACGGTTAGCTTTTTTAAGGAACAGGCGACAAAATAAAACGTTCTGGATGGGGTCAGATGAGCCTGTCCAGAACGTTTTTTCTGAACTAATCGGGTTTGATATCAAAGGACTTTTGAGGTAAACTATTTCTACTTATAAGTAATCTGCAATTTATACTATGAATACAAAAACAAAAATTATTCCGCTTGCCGATCGTGTATTGGTCAAGCCGGGAAATCCAAAAGATTCCATGAAAACAAAATCAGGGATTATTATTCCGGATACTGCAAGCAAGGACATACCTGAAATGGGTGAGGTTCTCGCCGTCGGAGAAGGAAAAATGCTTGATAACGGAGAGATTATTCCCGTCAAAGTGAAAGTGGGTGACCTCGTTCTTTTTTCAAAATACGGACCGGATGAAGTGAAAATTGATGATGAAAAATATTTTATTATCAGAGAAGAGGCAATATTGGCAGTAGTGAAATAATATCCAATCGCAAATTTATCAGTAATTATACAAATAAGGTTTTAGGGATTAGGTTATAGGTTTTAGACGAAACGATTCTTGTTTTCTAAATCCTAACACCTAACCCCTAACCCCTAATCCCTAAAACCTAAAACCTAATCAATATGTCAAAACAAATTATTTATGATGAGAAAGCGAGAGCGCTATTAAAAACTGGCGTAGACAAAGTTGCCGACGCAGTGAAGGTAACACTCGGACCCCGCGGAAAGAATGTTATTTTGGATAGAACTTACGGCGCTCCGATGATTACTAATGATGGCGTAACTATCGCAAAAGAAATTACTCTCTCCGACAAAGTTGAGAATATGGGAGCGGAAATGGTGAAAGAAGTTGCATCAAAAACAAATGAACTTGCAGGAGACGGTACCACAACCGCGGTTGTACTCACACAAGCGTTGGTCACGGAAGGAATGAAGAAAACTACCATGGGTGTAAATGCTATGGGTGTTCGTCTTGGAATTGAAGCAGCAGCCGCAGCTATCGTTGAGGCACTCAAAAGTGCAGCGAAACCGATTAAAAATCATTCAGAAATTAAACAAGTTGCAACCATCTCCGCTGAGTCTGAAGAAATTGGTACTATTATTGCTGATACTATTGATAAGGTGGGAAAAGACGGCGTTGTTACGGTAGAGGAGTCTCAGACTGTCGGTATTGAATCGGAAGTAGTGAAAGGTTTGCAGTTTGATAAGGGGTACGTTTCTCCTTATATGATTACGAATCCCGAGCGAATGGAAGCAGACTATTCTGACGTTGCTTTGCTGATTACCGACAAGAAAATTTCTTCTATAAAAGAGATACTTCCTCTTCTTGAAAAACTTGCACAGACGGGGAAGAAAGATTTGGTGATTGTTGCCGATGATGTTGATGGGGAAGCGTTGACGACTTTTATTTTAAATAAACTTCGGGGAACATTTAATATCCTTGCCGTGAAGGCTCCCGGTTTTGGCGATCGTAAAAAAGAAATGCTCGCCGATCTTGCTGTTTTAACAGGAGGAAAAGTCGTAACGGACGATGTTGGACTCAAGCTGGAAACTGCTGAACTCGATGTTCTTGGACACGCAGGAAAAGTTATCGCCACAAAAGATGCGACCACCATTGTCGGAGGAAAGGGAAAGAAAGCCGATATTGATTCACGTGTTGCTCAGATTAGAAAACAAGTTGAGATGACCGATTCTAAGTATGACAAAGAGAAAATGATTGAAAGATTAGCGAAACTTTCGGGCGGTGTTGCTGTCATTAAAGTCGGAGCCGCGACGGAAACCGAAATGAAATATTTGAAATTAAAAATCGAAGACGCAGTAAATGCTACCAAAGCAGCAATCGATGAAGGAGTCGTTCCCGGAGGTGGAGTCGCGCTGGTGAAGGCCGCAGCAAAAGTTGCCTCAAAGGAAGTAAAAGCACCGCTTAAAAACTTTGAAGCTGAATATAAAGTTGGATGGGATATCGTTCTACGTGCAGTAGAAGCGCCACTTCGCCAGATTGCTATTAACGCCGGAAAAGACGGATCGGTTATCGTAGAGAAAGTCCGTAACGCAAAAGGAAACGGTGGATACGACGCGAAGCAAGATGAAATGATTGCCGATATGCTCATCGCAGGAATTATCGACCCGGTGAAAGTGACTCGAAGTGGACTCCAAAATGCAGCATCTGCCGCCGCAATTCTTCTCACTACGGAAGTCGCTATCGTAGACGAACCAAAAGAAGAAAAGGAAATGCCGCAAATGGGAGGAGGAATGCCGGGAATGGGGTATTAGACGAAAAGGAGAGAAAATCGAAAATATCACTTGGGTTCATCGCTCAAGTGGTATTTTGTTTCTGTCTTGCCATTTTATATATAATGTGATATTAAGAGGATAGGGTATCGGGCTTTGTTCGATATAGTACGGTCATTTTTGCCAAAGAAAGGAGAACAAAATGAGTGATTTTGATGATAGAATAAAAAAAGTGAAAGAACCTGCGAGCTGGAGAATATACGCCATTGTTTTTGGCCTCTGTGTTTTTGCCCCAATTATTTTTGGAATCCTAGGGAAAATTCTCGGATTCGGTCAATAGTTTAAATAATCGCCATGGCAACGCCTTGGCGATTTTTACTATTAAATTGAGTTTTTTATACGGCGAATTTAATATCTGATAATCAATAGAAATGAATTTCGTTGAGTTTTCCTTTGTGGAAATAATTTCTCTTTAGTATAATTATAGAAACACTTTACAAACTAACTCATTTTTTTCTATGTCTCCCGACACCTCTCATAAAATAAAAAAAGTATTCATAATCGGATTTCTCGTCATCCTCTGTATTTCTTTTTTACTTTCGGTAATTATTTTTACCACACCTATTTGGTCATCACATGAAGCCAACAACAGTAAGGGGTCGTCACTGTCCCTGCCTTCCTATCCAAACGCTTATCCATTAGAATCAGCAAACTCTCCTTCTTTTTCGTCAGGACTTTCCACTACGGATTCATCTGCGGGGATTTCAGAAACTTCTATCGTTGAGAGAAAATTAACACAGGACGGGAATCTTTCGCTTATTGTTTCCAATACTGAAAATGCTATTGATTCAATTTCGTTAATCGCCACACAAGAGGGTGGTCGGGTTGATTCTATAAATTATCAGAATGCCGAGAAGAGCGAGAAGATTAATGCCACCATTATTTTCCGCGTTCCTACTGCAAATTTTTCGAAGGCGATGAGTGAGACGAAGGCTCTGTCGCTAAAAGTGGTATCCGAAAGTGTCGCCACGAGAGACGTGACGGAACAATTTGTTGACATGCAGGCGCGCTTGAAAACCCTAAAGGTAACAGAGGCGCAGTATCAGGATATAATGCAAAAAGCCGTAAAGATAGACGATGTTCTTAATGTCTCAAAATATTTGGCGGATGTGCGAATTCAGATTGAACAAATTCAGGGGCAGATGAACTATTTATCACGACAAGTTGATATGTCCACTATTACGGTTATGGTTTCTGCTGATCCTGCAATTAATCCTTCAAACGTTATTTGGAATCCATTGACGACGGCTAATGATGCAATGAAATCCTTCGTTGAAACTTTCTATGCAATTATTAACTTCATCATAAAAATACTCCTCTATTATTTGCCATTGGCAATTCTTCTCTCGATAATAGCCGTCATTTGTTTCTTTTTCTATCGTAAGGTATTGAAACCACTATACGAAGGAGGAAGGGACATATTGCATTTTTAATTCATATATAGCTGTGTTATAATAGTCGTGTAATCTTAAAAGATAATTACTTTATTTCTATGAACCCACTTTGGATATTTATCGGTGTTATTGCCGTTGTCGCACTTGTCGTGCTTGTAATGTACAACAAATTTGTCACTCTTTCTGTAAATGCAAAAGAGGCTTGGGCGGATATCGACGTTCAATTAAAAAGGAGGTACGATCTTATCCCGAACCTGGTAAATACCGTAAAAGGTTACGCGACACATGAGAGTGCCACATTCGAAAAAATTACCGAGGCGAGAAGCAAAGCCATGCAAGCCGAAACTCCTGCAGAAAAAGGAGCTGCGGAAAACATGCTATCGGGAACTCTCAAAAGCCTTTTTGCCATCTCAGAAGCTTATCCTGAATTAAAAGCAAATCAAAACTTTCTCTCGCTGCAAACCGAACTTTCCGATACAGAAAACAAAATCCAAGCCGCAAGAAGATTCTATAACGGAAATGTGCGAGACCTTAACACGGCCTTACAAATGTTTCCGGGAAATATTATTGCGGGAATGTTCGGAAAATTCACTAAAATGGAATTTTTTGAACTCGGTGAAGGGGAACAAGCTGCAAAACAACCGGTAGAAGTAAAATTTTAAAAAAAAGAAATCTTAAATTATTCCGTTCTTTATAAAAAAATATGGATACGCAACAAACAAACCATCCCGAAAAACCAATTGGTGTTTTTCGTCGAAGTGTAACTTTTGCGAAAAAGAGTATTTCACTCCTCGTTCAAGACTATCGAGTGATGTATATTCCTCTTTTGTTTGGGATTATTACTTCGCTTTTTATGGCGGGTTTCTTGTTGTTCTATATTTTTTCCAACATTAATAATGGAAAAATATCATCCGGGACCATCCTTTTTGTTTGGTTCATGGTGGTTTTCTTTTCGACATCAGCGAGGATTGCCGTCACTCTGTCACTCAGGCCTCGCCTCCTCGGTAGTTCTATCTCTTTGAAAGAGTCTTTTATAAAAATGATGAAAAAGACGGATTTTATTTTCGGATGGTCTTTTGTTTCATCGGCAGTCGGGATGCTTTTGGTTGCGTTTCCTTTTGATAGCTATTCTCTTTTTACCTCTATGATCCTTTCCGTTTATTGGATGTTTGGGACATATTTTATTATCCCTTCAATCGTTGAAGAGGAAATCTCACTTGCTTCCGCTTTTTCAAATTCAGTGGAAGCGCTAAAAAGATCGTGGAAAGAAATAATCGTTGTCAACTTCGCATTCAGATTGATAGTAGTTCCTGTTTTCCTTTTGTTTTTGTATCTCATTGCGGTTTTATTTTATTCTCTTCCTGCAGCCCCTCTTGCTCTCGAGATACTTATCTTTATCATCACAGTAGTAATACTTCTTTTGATGGTCACGCTCATGGTCTTTTCAATGCTTTTTCGTACATCGCTCGATTTGGTTCTTTATACTTTGAATCGTAAAGAAGAAGGCGGTCATATCGCAGAAATAATTCTCAAAAAACCGCGTAAAACAAAACTTCTATAATTTAACTATTAATGAGTGTGTTTCAAGGAAGGGAATCAGAGGACTCTGTACTTCTTTTTGTAACTTTGTATAATAGATTCTATGGCTACTTTATATACTCTTCAAAACGTTAATACGAGGAAAACGTGGTTTCTAATGACTACATTTTTTATAGTTATTATACTTCTCGGATGGGCGGTGAGTCTTTATTTTCAAAATCCTGGGATCCTCTATATCTTCTTTTTTTTCAGTATGATTATGAACATCGGAAGCTATTGGTTCTCCGATAAAATCGTTCTCTCAATGTCCGGCGCGCACGAGATCTCACATGACACTCATCATGATCTATGGAATGTTGTAGAAAATCTTTGTATCACCGCGGGTCTTCCGATGCCGAAGGTATATGTTATGGACGATCCCGCACCGAATGCTTTTGCAACAGGTCGCGATAAAAATCATTCTGCCGTAGCCGTCACAACCGGTTTGCTTGCGATGATGAATCGGAATGAGCTTGAAGGAGTTATTTCTCACGAACTTTCTCATATCGGAAATAAAGATATTCTCCTCCAAACAGTGGTAGTTGTTTTAGTTGGTTTTATTACACTTCTGGCGGACTTCTTCATTCGTTCAACTTTCTGGAGCGGGGGCAGAGATAATGATGATAGAGGAGGTACTATTGCTCTTATTATCGGTATTGTACTTTCCATTCTTGCTCCGTTATTTGCCCAGCTTATCCAGCTTGCCATTTCGCGAAAAAGAGAATTTCTCGCAGATGCTTCAGGCGCGCTTCTTACCCGTTATCCGGAAGGGCTCGCTACCGCCTTAGAAAAAATATCAAGTTATCAGGGAGGAATGAAAACGGCCAATCGTGCTACGGCACATCTTTTTATCGCAAATCCTTTTGGTCCCGCAGGTTTTAAAGGAAAGGCCTCCACACTTTTTATGACCCATCCGCCGGTTGAACAAAGAGTCAAGGCTCTTCGTGGTATGGCATAGAATACCGAGTTTTCTCACCTCTAAACTTTTTCATTTGTTATGCACAAGATTTATTGTGCGAGCTTCTTTATCGCGATATAATATACAATGATGCCAAGAAATAAAAAAAGAGGATTTACTTTGCTCGAAATGATCGTCACTCTTTCTGTCTTCATGATTATGACGACGATAATGATATCGAGCAACCGCAACACGACAAAGACTGTTGTTTTGAATACCCTCGCGAATCAGGTGATTTCGGTGATACGCCAATCGGAATCCTACGCCCTTACCAAGCCCGCTTTATCCATAGGGAATTATCCGCCCTACGGAGTTTATTTTAGTACGGGATCCCCTAGCTCTTTTATTCTTTTTAAGGATACTAATAAAGACCACTTATACACAGAGGGAGAGAGTCTCCAAAATCTTACTTTTCAACCCGGTTTTACCATTGCGAAACTCTGCGTAAACATGAAGAAGAATAATAAGACTCCCACAACATGCACAAGTGTTACTAACATTGATGTTTCCTTCACACGGCCTTATCCGGAGCCGACTATTACCACCACAACATCTACCGTGGGTGAAATTCCTTTTACTGACGTAGAGATAATTCTTTCATCGGGTGCGGGTAATATTCAAAAAACAATTGTTGTCTGGGTTACGGGGCAACTGGCTATTGAATAAATTATGTTTTAAAAATTGAGAATGAAAGGCGATAAAAAAATGCATCAGCTTAAAAATAATAGAAAAATATTAAATAAAGGATTCACTCTTGTTGAATTGCTTGTTTCCATTGCTATTTTCAGTATGGTATTTGTCTCAGCGAGTGGTGCTTTCGTATCGGTTCTTGATGCCTATCAAAAAATTACTAAAACGCGCGTGAGTGTTGATAATCTCACGAATGCGCTTGAAAGTTTGGTGAGAGAAGCAAAGACCGGAACAAACTATCACTGCGGGTCAACCCTTCCTCTAACCACACCATTGGATTGCGCTAGTGGTGATACTTATTTTGCTTTTGTTAATACCAATGTTCCGAGAATTTTGAGCGGAGGTTCTCAAACGCCTTCTATCGTTTATAAATTTGTTGCTTGCCCGAGTGCCTTCCCTTATTGCGGAAGAATACAGCGATCTGATGATGGCGGGGTTAATTTTTTTCCCGTGACGGTTGCACCGCCTGACCTTATGATTACTGACCTTAAATTTATCGCCATAGGATCGACTCCTTTTTCAGATGCAACTTTGAATGTTGTTCAGCCACAGGTCACGATAGTTATAAGAGGATACGTTACTTTGAAAGGCGGTGTTACTGCTCCTTTTAGTGTACAAACGATGGCAAGTCAACGTAATCTTGATATCCTGTAAAAAAATGAAAAAAAACATACCTATAAAAAATAAGGACGGTCTTTCCATAAAACGGGGAATTGCTTTTGGTGTAGGGGGTTTCGTTATCGTCGAAACGCTTGTTGCGGTCGCTCTGGTTTTGCTGGCTATTCCTGACGCTCTGCAGATGTCAACCAAAGGTATTTATCTTTCAACCTATTCGAAGAACCAAATGATTGCTACCTATCTCGCGCAGGAAGGGATTGAATATATCCGAGCCAGAAGAGATTATAATAGAATGCTTGTCTTAAAAGATGGTGTTGGTGCCGCCAATTGGGACGATGGATTTTCCGGCATGGCCGACGCAGTTCGTATTGATCCGTCCCTTCCTTCTCCTATCGTCAATTGTTCGGGCTGTAATATCTATAGCAATCCGCCGAATGCGAGCTATCATCTTTATATAAGCTCAAATGGATTTTACTCGCATACTTCAGCAGGAAATACCGCGACTCCATTTTATCGAGGTGTTTTTGTGGTGCCTTCCGGAACTAGCGAATATGTTATTACCTCTGTAGTTCGTTGGAATGCCGGTTTTGTCAGTAAAACAACTACCTTGAACGGTTATATTTCCAACTGGTATAAATAAACAGAAAAAAACTTATATGTTCAAATTGTTTTTTCAAAAAAAATATAATGAGAAATTAATTTCATTGAAAACAGCTAAAATTCATAATAATGAAAGTGGTTTTTTTCTGCTTTATGCAATTATTTTGACTTCAATAATGCTTATTATCGGAATGGGAATTCTTGATGTAACTTTGCAACAAATTGCTTATTCGGGAGTGGACAGAGAATCTGTGCGTGCGTTTTATGCGGCGGATGCCGGTATTGAATGCGGACTTAGTCTTGATTTTGCTCTCAATAAACTCAGTACAAGTACTCCGCCGGGAACGTACACTCCGGGTGGAAGTGAAAAGGTTTGTAATGCTTCATCTATAACTATCACCACCACAACTAATCCGCCTAAATTTACTTTTAATATGTGGCTCGACAAAGCATCAGCAAGCAACAAAAGCTGTGCCAGCGTGACGGTAAGCCGTGTTATCAATGCTGATGGAACGACGGGAACAACCACTATCTCATCTCTCGGCTATAATTCTGAATGCCCTCTGATTGGAGCCTCAACGCGAATCCCCGTAACTGAAAGAGGACTCATGTCGGTATATTAAGGAATTTTTAATTAACGAAAAAATGCCCACAATGGGCATTTTTTACAGATTGAAAAGAAAAAGGATTGATTCATTACTTTGACATTAGATAAAACAATTAATAATGTAAAAAAATATATGAAAGACGAAGAATTATATGATTCATTCACTAAAGAAGAAATGGAAGAACTTTCCGACGAAGCGAAAGAACGTTGGGGACATACAACTGCCTACAAAGAATCGGAGCAAAAAATGCGAAGAATGACCAAAGAGCAAATGGACGTGATTAAAAAAGAAGGCGACGATATACTGAAGAAAGGGGTATCTCTAATAGAGAAGAATATACACAGCAAAGAAGTTCAGGATTTAATTGCGGAACACTATAAACATCTTTCAAACTTCTATACTCCAAATACTGAAATGTATAAAGGGTTGGCGGAAATGTATATAGGCGATTCAAGATTTAGAGAACATTTTGAGAAGTACCATCCAAAACTTCCACAATTTATGCACGATGCAATGATTGCATTTGTTGAAAATAAATAATATTAAGAAAAAACACACGACCAATTCGTGTGTTCATATTTAGCAGAATTGCCACTGATATACAAAAAAATGATACAACATATGTACCATTTTTTGATTTTGGCGGAGGGTATGAGATTCGAACTCATGAGAGGTTTCCCCCTACTCGCTTTCCAAGCGAGCGCACTCGACCACTATGCGAACCCTCCAAGGTTTGCAAATGTTTCTTTTACTATATCAGAAAGCAAAGAAAAATCAAAATTTTTTAGCGATCATCCATTCGCGCTATTGCGCCCGCTCGTGTCGTTTGCCATCTTTAATGAGCCGTTTCGTCCTTTTCCCGGGTTATGCGGTGCGCCCTCCTTACAGGAGCAGTACACCTTTTCAATATTTTGTTTCGCTCACCGGTCACAAAATATTAGAAGAAGGACTTGCGGAATGGGTCCCAACCCATTCCTCACCTATCCTTCGGCGCGCCGCCGAAAAAGGGAAAAGGACGAAACGGCGAACGGCCCTCTTGACTTTTGTTTTAAAAGCCGTAATATAGTAACCAAGCCGCGAAGACAAGAGGCATCCATAAGCCCTCTCGAGCAGGTCGATCTTCGGTTGTTTGGGTTAATACCCTTACATTAATGCACGGCTTTTAGCCGTTTTTTGTTTGTTATACTATGGCAATAAATAAAGCGAAGAAATCGGAAATCTACTCACACCTTAAAGAAATCGTAAAAGGGAAGGGATCACATGTTTTTGTGAACTTTCACGGATTAACGGTTTCGGAAGCGACCAATATTAGGCGCACACTCCGACAGGAAGGGGTTGGATATTTCGTATCAAAAAAGACACTCGCAAAGAAAGCATTTGTTGAATCCGGAATCACAGGAGAATTTCCTGAATTATCGGGAGAACTTGCTATCGCTTACGGAGAGGACGCTATTGCTCCCGCAAGAGAGGTCTTAAAATTCCAAAAAACACTGAAAGACAAAGTTACAATTCTTGGTGGAGTTTTTGAAAATCATTTCACCACAGCAGAAGAGATGAAGGTCATCGCTTCCATACCATCACAACAAGTTTTGTATGGACAGTTCGTCAACCTTATCAATTCTCCTATTCAACGATTTGTCACCGTACTCGATCAGATAGCAGAAAAGAAAAGTGCGTAAAATTAGAAATTTAATTTAAAAATTACTATGGAAGAAGAAAAAGTAGAAGTACCGGCGAAATTCAAAGATCTCGTCGAGAAAATTGAAACAATGAGCGTTCTCGAATTACACGAGCTCGTCAAATTACTTGAAAAGAAATTCGGAGTTTCCGCAGCCGCTGTTGCTGTTGCCGGAGCTGCCGGCCCAGCCGCTGCCGCTGAAGATGAAAAGAGTTCTTTCAATCTTGAGCTTACCGCCGCAGGAGAAGCTAAAATTGCGGTTATCAAAGTTATCAAGGAGGTCTTGGGTCTCGGTTTGAAAGAGGCAAAAGATATGGTTGAAGCCGCTCCTACAATGGTAAAGGAAGGTTTGAAAAAAGAAGAAGCAGAATCTATAAAGAAAAAATTGGAAGAAGCCGGAGCAAAGGTTACTCTCAAATAATAAAAAATTACAAGAAAAAAGCCCGACATTTGTCGGGCTTTTTTCTTTTATAATCTTACGAGTCCTTTTCCGGAGAGACCTAATATTTTTTCCCTCTCAAATTTATCCACAATTCCGATATTTATGTTTTGTTGGATATTTATATATTCACTATATTCCGGAGAAAGGATTGAATAGGCAATCTCAAATTCAAATGCTTTTTCGCCAAAATTTTTAAAATATACATTGTTGAGATTGGTGCCGTCTTCCTTCAATATAATGTCACTGATAATTTTTGGAATTTCACGAAGTTTTTTTGCCGGAGTTTCAGGTGAGATTGAAATAGTAAATGTAACTTTTCTTTCCGGCATCATTTTGAAATTTTGGATGCGGGTCGCGGTGAGTTCTTTGTTGGAGATAATAAGTTCTTCGCCTTGCAATCCACGAAGGCGAGTAGTTTTAAGACCAATTTTTTCGACTGTTCCGGTATTGTTGTTAGTTACGGGAAGATTTCCAAAAGTAATTAAATCTCCAATCTTGAACGGTTTATCAAAATAAATTGAGAGGGAACTGAAAAGATCTCCGAGGATATTTTGCGCGGCGAGAGCGACGGCGATGCCTCCGATTCCGAGTCCTGTTGCGAGAGCCGTCACGTTTATTCCCAAACTCGATAATGCCATAAGAACACCGATAATCCAGAGAGTTGCGCTAATCCCCATATTTACCAAATGGATAGCGGCGGTATCAATTTCTTCATCTGATGCTGTTTTTCTGTTGAGTATTTTTTGGTCAATTATTGTTTCTGTGATGAGGATAAGATGATACGCAGACCACATGATTATGGTCGCCGTAAATGCTTTTTCTACAAGAGTATGGAGAAGTAAAGTTCGTGAAGCAATATAAGCGGAAAAAAAAGCTATAAATGAGAATTGAAATTTTTCGGCGAGAAGATATAAAATATTTTCACGATTCTCCCAATTGCTTTTTAATATGGAATTTTTTGTCGTTTGAAGAGCAAAAAAAACGATGAGGAAAACAATAAGAGAGATAAGATAACCAAAAACGGTATTTTCAAATAATGACGTTTCCCAAATTGGGTGTAGAATTATTGATTCAAGCATAAAAAATTTTATTAACTACCTCCTCATTATTTATGTTTTTCGTGAAATTGTAAACAGGAGGTGTGCATTACTTTTCTTTAAAAATTTTTTTTTTGATATATAATATAATGATAGATGGAACCATTAACAACAAACTCGGATTTGAATCGCACGGGAATACCCAGAGATCCGATTATTGAACACGCAGAAGAAGTTGCGAATGCTGATTTGCAGAAAGCGTGGAGGATTTTTCCTTACGCTGTTTTTTTGCTGTTACTCTCCGGTTTGTTTTCCACATGGAAATATCTTGCTTCGTATTTTAATTTGAATCCGGTTTCGTTAGCGATGATTATTGCGGTATTTTTTGGCATAATTTTTGCTGTATATATTAGCTCGCTTCTTATTGTTCTTATTCGTTCTTATTTAGATATACTTAAAACGAGTAGAACTCTCTATTATCAGAATCAAATGTTTTCCCTTATTGTTGAGGGTGGGAAAGATGCTATTTGGGATTGGGATATGGAGAAGAACAAAATATATTTTTCCCCACAATGGAATAAGATGTTTGGAAATCGTAATTCCATAATGTCAGAGGATCCGAACGAGTGGCTTAAACTTATTCATCCTGACGATCAGGCTTCATTTCAACAAAGTCTTAACCTTCACCTTGAAAAGAGAGACCCAATTTTTCATTCTGAGCATCGTATTCGTACAATAAGCGGAGATTATCGATGGGTTCTTGATCGGGGTCACGCCCTCTGGAATAAAGACAATAAAGTTACAAGGATTTCCGGTTCTACCTCTGATATTTCAAATTCAAAAGAAGTAGAAAACGTATTAAAAGGGAAGACTGAAGAGCTCGAGCGTGCGAATGATATTGTTAAACAAGAAAAGGTTAAATATGAGGCGCTTCTCACGAGTATCGGTGACGGAATGATTGCAGTGAATCAAGATGGACACGTTATCGTAATGAATCCTCAAGCGAGTAAAATGCTCGGGAAAGAGATTTCCGATTCAGTTGGTCATTTTTTCACGGAAGTAATAGCTCTAGAGCAAAATGAAAAAGAAGAGCAACTTGTTCTTGGCGATAGGCCAATCATGCAAACCCTCGTTCAAGGTATTCGTGTGAAAACCGTTTCCTATTTGTTTCGAATTGACGGGACGAAATTCCCGGCATCGGTTACCTCTGCGCCGATTTTTCTCGACAATCGCCTTATAGGAGCTATTATTGTTTTTCGCGATATTACTCACGAAAAAGATGTCGATAAAAGTAAAACGGAATTCGTTTCTCTTGCTTCTCATCAACTGCGCACGCCTCTCTCCGCCATCAGATGGTATTCAGAAATGCTTATTTCCGAAAAACTTGGAACCGTTAATGAGCAACAAAAAAGTTATTTGACCGAGATATACAATAGTGATAGGCACATGATTGAGTTAGTAAATTCGCTCCTCAATGTTTCAAGAATCGACATGGGAACTTTTGCTATTGAACCGGTCCCGACAGATTTCCGAGAAGTTGCAGAAAGCGTACTCAAAGAATTGTTCGTTAAGATTCAGGAAAACGATATGCATGTCAGTGCATCGTATGATGATTCGATTCCAAAAATAAATGCTGATCCGAAATTAGTGAGAATTGTATTCCAAAATCTTCTTTCGAACGCGATTAAATACACAAAGAAAGGCGGGGACGTTTCTCTTTCTCTCACAAAGGATGCAACCAATCTGCAGATAAAAGTTACCGACAACGGGGTAGGTATTCCCGAGAAGGTTCAGGAAAAGATTTTCACCAAACTCTTCCGCGCCGACAATGCTCGTCTTGTAGAATCGGAAGGAACAGGACTTGGACTCTATATATTGAAATCCATCGTTGAAAAAGGAGGCGGAAAAATATGGTTTGAATCTGTTGAAAACAAAGGGACCACTTTTTACCTCACCATGCCGTTAGCGGGAATGCAAGCCGTTTCCGGAGCGAAAGACTTGGCGTAAAAAGAATATTCGAGTATACTAGGTAATATCTTTCGCCGATAATTTTAAAAGAATTTATGAACCAAAACAGCAATAAAAAAGTACTCGTAGTAGAAGATGATCGAATTTTGCGACGGGTTGTTGTCGACAATCTTAAGGCCGACGGATTTATTGCCATTGAAGCCGAGGATGGTCTTGCAGGTCTTCAAATGGCTCTCTCTGAACATCCTGACCTCATGCTCGTTGATGTTGTTATGCCTAAGATGGACGGGATTTCTTTGCTTGAGAAATTAAGAGAAGATGCATGGGGCAAAACCGCACAAGTTATCATGCTAACGAACCTGAGCGATACTGATAAAATTGCTTTTGCGGAAAAGAAAGGTGTGAGTGATTATTTAGTAAAAGCTGACTGGGATATTACTTCTATTATCGACAAAGTAAAAGATAAACTAAGAGACAAATAAAAAGAAAGGCACCCGGTAAGGGTGCTTTTTTGTTTGTGTAAAAAGTTATTGTTATACTTTTTCAAAGTATTTAAAATATGTTATTGTAATGAATATGGAAGATCAAAGTAAAATCACCTATTTTGGTAAGGCGGACTTCCGCAATAAAATGACGAAGTTCGGCATTAAAGCTATCGACCGAACGCGCCATATGTATGTTATCGGAAAAACCGGAATGGGGAAGTCTACGCTTCTTGAAAATCTCGCTGTTCAGGATATTCAAAATGGAAACGGTTGCGCTTTTATTGATCCACACGGTGGCACGGCGGAGTTATTGCTCGATTATGTACCAGAGCATCGCATTAAAGATGTTATTTATTTTGCACCATTTGATACCGATTATCCCGTAGCGTTCAATATCATGGAAGATGTCGGAAAAGATAAACGTCATCTTGTCGCGAGTGGTCTCATGAGTGCATTCAAAAAAATATGGGTGGATGCATGGTCTGCCAGAATGGAATACATTTTGGGTAATACTTTGCTCGCTCTATTGGAGTTTCCCGGTGCGACATTGCTTGGAGTAAATAGAATGTACTCCGATAAAGATTATCGAAAAAAAGTTGTTGATAATATTACCGACCCTTCCATCAAATCTTTTTGGGTTGATGAATATGCGAAATATGGCGATCGATATACACAAGAAGCCACACCGGCCATTCAGAATAAAGTCGGACAGTTTGTTTCCAATCCGCTTATCCGAAATATTATCGGGCAATCCAAATCCACTTTTGACATTCGCGAGGTGATGGACAGTAAAAAGATTCTCATCATGAATCTTTCGAAAGGAAAAGTTGGTGATCAAAACACCAGTCTTCTTGGAAGCATGCTTATTACGAAGATATATCTCGCTGCTATGTCGCGCGCAGATGCTTCTGCTGTAGAGATGAAAGAATTGCCTAATTTTTATTTCTTTGTGGACGAGTTCCAGTCATTTGCCAACGAATCATTTGCAGACATTCTTTCGGAGGCGAGAAAATATAAATTAAATCTCACTATTGCTCATCAGTATATCGAGCAAATGCCGGAAGAAGTGCGCGCCGCTGTTTTTGGAAACGTCGGTACAATGATTACGTTCCGTGTAGGTTCGTATGATGCCGATGTATTGGAGAAAGAATTTTTGCCGGCATTCTCCGCAGAGGATATTGTGAATCTTGATAAATACCAGCTATATCTTCGCTTAATGATAGACGGCGTCGGTTCTCGTCCTTTTTCAGCTGTCGCTCTTCCTCCGATTTCTCGTGAAGGTACTTCCTATAAACAACAGATTCTAGAAAGTTCCCGACAACTTTTTGCCAAGAAAAGGGAAGATGTAGAGAAAGAAATTCTTGATTGGCATTTGACTAATTATGCTGATAAGAAGCCTGAGAAGCCCGCTGTAAACGCAGGAACTCCAGCTCCGTTTGAGCAATCGAACCCGACTTTTACTCCGTCTGCCACTCCGAATTATATTCCATCAAAGCCTCAAAATGCACCATTTACTCCAAAGCCAACAGTAAACCAGACGCCTTATCGTGCCCCTCAAGAAAGAGCCCCTGCTCGTCCTTATACACCACCTTCGTTTTCAGAAGAACCAAAACCTCAATATCAACAAACAAATAAACCGGCCTTCGTGCCACGCACTTCCGCTCAGACCTTTGAACGGCGTGCTCCTGTACAAAATAACGCAAACTCGGAATATGTTCGACAGACAGGACAAGAGAGAAGAAGTACCGAGACGAATTCCTTTTCACAAAAGCCGATTATGACTCCGCGTCCTGTGGCTCCGACTCAAACCACACCAGCTACGCCAATCTCTTTATCATCACTGAGAAAGGATTCACGAGAAGCTATTGCACCTACTCAAAATAGAAATACTTTGAAGGAAGCATTAATGGCAATCATTCCTCCGAAAGAAAAAGAAGAGGCGCCTATTCCTAAAAAATCAGTAACTCCACCAATCAAGCCTCCCGAAAAAAAAGAAGAGACCACTCAAACATCAGTTGTTGGACACACCAAGGAAATCCCGGAAGATATTTTAAGGGGAATACTAAAAGTGGACGAATGAAAAGAATAGAAAATGGAATATTGAGAATAAAAAAAGCCGGTCAAACTGATCGGCTTTTGTTGAATTTTTTTAAACACACGGAAACCCAAAAAAGAAAAATCAATCTATCATATTTTCTGTACCTGTCAATGTTTGAGCTTAGTTCATTTTCCAGTACAATAGAATAATAAAGTATAAAGATTTGAATGGAAAAAATAAAATCGAAAAAAATTAAAATACTGATTGCCACACCCCTTTATCCTCCGGAAATTGGTGGCCCTGCAACGTATGTCAGATTCTTAGAAGAAAATCTTCCGAAGGATCAATTCTCTCTCAGAATTGTTAAATTCAGTGAAGTAAAAAAACTCCCCTATATTATTCGGCATATTGTTTTTTTCTGGATGGTTTTTAAACGTTCTAAAGGCGGAGATATCATTTATGCGCTTGACCCGCTCGGTGTCGGTCTTCCTTCCGGGCTTGCTGCGAAATTGCGCGGGAAAAAATTCCTACTTCGCATTTCGGGTGATAGAGCTTGGGAAACGGCCGTTCAAAAATGGAAAATTACCGATTCTCTCGATAATTTTTCAGTGAAAAAATCATACCCGATATTTTTGCGAATACTAAAATTTGCACAAACTTGCACCGCCAAAATGGCGTGGAAAATAATTGTCCCCGGTAAATATCTGTCGGGAATTGTTTCTTCTTGGGGTATTCCTCATGCGAAAATTTTTTCCATCTATAACGCTTTTTCACCCGTTTCCATGAATATCTCAAAAGATGAAATTCGTAAAGAACTAGGTCTTTCCGGTTTCATCATTGTGAGTGCCGGGCGGTTAGTTCCATGGAAAGGATTTGCAACGCTCATTCAAACTATGCCTGAAATATTAAAGGAAATACCTGATGCGAAACTCTATATTATCGGAGACGGTCCCGACAAGCAAAAGCTCCGCTCTATCGTTCAATTTTTAAATCTTGAAAAAAGTGTACGATTCACCGGCGTGCTTCCTAAATCCGAGCTTCATCGATATATCAAATCCGCAGATGTTTTTGCTCTCAATACATCCTACGAAGGTTTTTCTCACCAGATACTTGAGGCAATGTCTCTTTCAACTCCGGTTATTACTACTACTTCGGGTGGAAACCCTGAAATGATAGAATCGGGGGTTGGCGGTCTTTTGGTGACACACGATGACGCCAGAGCGTTCGCATCATCAATTATTTTGCTTTCTATGAAAAAGGAATATTCAGCAATGCTTGCTCAAAAAGCGAAAGAAAAATCTGAAACATTTAACGTTATTAGGGCTGTTTCGGAGTTTATGGAAGTATTACATATATAAACTTTATGTCATTAGTAAAAAAACAATTGCATGTGCTTTTTATTTCCACCGATCGTGAAATCTTTCGGGAGGGAAGCGAGGCCCACTTAAGAATGCTCGATTATGCTTCCATTATGGACGAACTTCGGATTATTGTTTACACGAAGAAAAGTTCAGGGTTTGTTGCAACTCAAATCGGAAAAAATGCCTGGGCATATCCCACTAATTCAATATCAAGATGGTTTTATGTGTTTGATGCAATTCGTTTGGCCGAAAATTTATTTACTCCGCAGTTTGGCATAAGAAGTGATTTCATCGAAGAAGACGGTAAAGATGTTGTTAATCTCGTGAGCGCTCAAGATCCGTTTGAGTGCGGGCTTGCCGGCTATCGTATTTCAAAAAAACTCCACATTCCGCTTCAATTGCAGATCCATACCGATTTTCTAAATAAAAATTTTACCGTCGGTTCAAAACTGAATTTTTTGCGTGTTAAAATCGCTAAATTTCTCTTGGTTCGTCACGCAAAAATAAGAGTTGTTTCTGAACGGATAAAATCTTCAATTTTTAAAAATATTTGGTTTCCGAAAAGTGATATCGCTGATATTTCGGTGCTTCCTGTTTTTGTCGACAGAGAAAGATTCAGAAATTCAATGGAAACGAATTTCCTTTCTGAAAAATATCCAAATCATACATTACTCGTTCTCGTCGTGTCCCGGCTGGAAAAGGAAAAAAATGTCGAGCTCGCACTAAAAATTCTTTCCGAGACAACAAGGCGGAGTCAGGAATCTTTTATCGGTTTGGTTATTGTCGGAGATGGAAGTGAAAAAAAGGCATTGAAAAAAATGGCAGAAAAACTGCATATTGCCGACCGTGTGTTTTTTGAGGGGGCAGTCGCTGATGTTGGCCCTTATTATAAAGCTGCAGATGTGTTATTGGTGACATCGAAATATGAGGGGTATGGAAGAATGATTGCTGAGGCAACCGCTGCGGGATGTTTCGTCATTACGCCTGATGTCGGAGCTGCAAGAGAATTAGTAACTCAATCAAGCGGCGTTGTTTGTAATGACGATGATGAGGAATGTCTTCTTCGAAATATTCTTTTTCTTTGCAGTACCAGTTATACGAGAGATCAATTTAAAAGTGTCGCACGAATATCTTCCAGTCGGGCGGTTTTTGAATCAAAAAGCGAATATTTGGAAAAATACAGAGAGCTACTTTTGTCTGCGGCAAACAATGAAGATTATTTTCTCGATAAATAATCAGAGTCTTTACCACTTCCTTTTTGTGTGTTTTTTTGTTATGGTTCTAATATGATTTTCGAAAATATTCATTCTGAAAAAGACGTGGATACTTTAAAAAAGCACATCCTTAAAGATGCGGCTCTTATTGCGCGTATCAGGGAAATCAGAAAGACTCTCCATTATTCTCGTCGGGGAGGAGATAAAGGTAATTCAATGATGCCTACAAATGCTGAGATTCTGGCTCTGTACCGAGAGATGGTCTTGTCCGGTGAAATATCTCCCGATAAAAATACGGAGCTTCTCTTAAGAAAAATTAAGACAAAAAGCAATTCTGGTGTTGCGGTTATTTCATTGCTCACAAAACCGTTTCCATGCCCCGGTACGTGCACATATTGCCCAACTGAGGTGAATATGCCCAAAAGCTACTTATCGAGGGAGCCTGCGGCAGCAAGAGCCCTTTCAAGCGATTTTGACCCAAGAAAACAGATTCAAATGCGTCTTCAGGCCCTCATTACGAATGGGCACCCGGTAGATAAAATAGAGATAATTATTATCGGCGGGACATGGAGTTTTTATCACTCTTCCTATCGCGAGTTCATAATAAAAGAATGTTTCCGTGCCTGTAATGATTTTACTGAAGGGCAGTCTTTTGTGGAAAACAACAGAGAAGAATCTCTTGCTGAGTTGCAGAAGAAAAATGAAACCGCGGAATGTCGCATTGTTGGACTCTCCATTGAAACAAGACCCGATTATATTACTGAAGAGGAAGTAAAAAAACTACGAGAATATGGAGTGACCAAAGTGGAGATTGGAGTTCAACATTTAGATGATTCCATTCTTGCCGGTATTAAACGAAACATGACGAAGGCGGATATTATTCGTGCAACCGAAATTCTCCGAAACGCCGGATTGAAAGTGGTGTATCATATGATGCCGAATCTTCCGGGGAGTGATAAAGAAAAAGATATCGAAATGTTCCGGGAGCTTTTTCGTGACGGATCAGGTCTTGAACCGGACATGCTTAAAATATATCCATGCATGGTTCTCGAAGGGAGTGAACTTTATGAAATATGGAAGGCCGGAAAATTCCGAGCTTATACTGACGAAGAACTTATGGAAGTACTTCGAGAAGCAAAAAAACTCGTTCCTCCCTATGTAAGAATTTTACGGGTCATTCGTGATATTCCCGCTGATTACGTAAAAGCCGGAAGCAAAATCTCAAATATGCGCCAGTGGCTCGAACAAGACCAGAAAAAATATGGCTGGAAATGTAAATGTATTCGTTGCCGTGAAGTAAGGGAAAGAGAAGTGATGCTTTCCGATTGTACTTTGGTCCGAAGAGAATATAGGACGATATCAGGAACTGAAATATTTTTGAGTTTTGAAGATAAAGAGAAGGATCTTATCGTTTCATTTCTTCGTCTCAGATTACCTGATAACGGTTTAGGAAATGTCTTTTCTGTTCTAGAAAATGCCGCATTGGTGAGGGAGCTCCATACCTATGGAAGAATGACGGGAATCAATAAGAAAGGGGATCAAGGGCAACATCGCGGTTTTGGAAAATTACTTCTTGAAGAAGCAGAAAAAATATCTAAAGAAAAAGGATTTGAAAAACTCGCCATTATTTCGGGTGTTGGTGTGAGAGAATATTACCGAAAACTCGGATATGAATTGGAACAAACG
>CAIJYI010000044.1 GCA_903824855.1 uncultured bacterium
CTGTCCTTGATAGGACATGGCTCCGGCCTCACAAAACGCCGAAAAGCAAAATGGAATGCTTCGCATACTATCACAGTGTGGTCGCAAGTCACTAAGTATAATTGCTCGCTTCGCTCCAATTCTACTAAGAGCTTGTTGACCTCGCCTCGCTGTCCTTGATAGGACATGGCTCCGGCCTCACAAAACGCCGAAAAGCAAAGAAGTTTGCTTTTCTAAAATAAATAAAAATTTGGGGGTCGCACCGCCAACAAGGCGGAACGACCCCCAAATTTTTATTTATTTTGCGTTTTGTGACCCTACAGAGAATCGAACTCTGATTTAAAGCTTGAAAAGCTTCCGTCCTAACCGTTAGACGATAGGGCCAACTGATTTCTTTACTTTTGTATTATAACAGAAAAATGGATTTATGCAAATTCCTGCACATGCTTCATTGGTACCCAGAGAATATAACATATTCATCTGGAAATATCAAAGGAAATATGATACGATGGGGAAGTTATACCAAATACCATCTGGAGAGGTGGCTGAGTGGTCGAAGGCACCGGTTTCGAAAACCGGCAGGGGGGAAACTTCCTCGAGAGTTCGAATCTCTCCCTCTCCGCCCGTACAAAAAATAGCCCTTTGGGCATTTTTTGTTGGGAGGAGAGGAACGAAATGAACTGCTTCATTTTGTGCGAGAGATTCGAAGGTCGGAGCCATGCCCGCGCACGGGCAGACGAGACGTGGTCAGGGAAAATTTTTTGCGGTCAAAAAATTTATCCGTGACCGAATCTCTCCCTCTCCGCAAAATGAAACTTCGCTTGCCAATAATGGTAAGGACGGGGCAGGGGCGAAATGTTTGTAATCCGGCGAAATAAATCAATTATTTAGGCTGGCCAATTCTTTTTCTATTAATGCTGCTGAGATATGGAAGGATTTTATTCTTCGAGTGAGAAGTGTGTACTGAGAAGAGTCTGGTTTTAATTTTGGGAGCACTTTTTCACATTTACTATTTGTTGAAATGATAGAACGAAGAGCTTCCTGTAATTCTTCTTTTGTAAAATTATTCATATTTTTATTATACATAAATGTCATAAATATAAAACATATATTTATTTACTGTGGATTAACTTAAATACATATGACAACTGAAACTAAAACACTTTTAGAAAAATTCTCGGCTTTGATGAAGGTGGATGCTTTGGGGCATCCGAATGATATGGATAGATTTTTTGATTTTATTATTTTTGCTTACCGCAATAACGAGCGGGCTATTTCGCTTGATGATTTTTTGGAAGTGGTTGGGGTTCATACAGTAAATGGGGAAACAATTCGGGATGTGAAGGTTATCAAGAAAAGACTAAATTTTCTGATGTTCTTGTTTAGTAAGTATGAAGATGGAATGAAACTACTCAGTAAATTTGAGAATAGAGAATGATTAATTTTTGTTTAGGAAGACTCTTGCTAGGCGGAGTTCGTCGTAGGTGTAGGCGTCGCCGAGGATTTCTTTTACGGGGGTGAGCGCGTAGGTGTTGGCTTTTTTGAAGGCTTTGGCGATTATGTCAAAGCGCTTTTTTTCGGGTTGCAGATAGGAAATATCGAACGACTTATCTTCACTGATTATTTTTTCCATGTGCGAAACTATCGTTCCTTCCGTAATGCCACGGATTTCGGCGATGGCTTTTATGGGGATTTTTTGTTTGAGGAATTTTTTTGTTTCGTCGTACGTGGTGCCTTCGAATGTGTGTTTTGGTTTTTTTACGGCGGACGACGAACTTGGCGGAGAGACCGCCCTGCAAGGCGGACTCACCGCCAAGTTACGACGGATGAAGGTGGTTTGAATGTCGTTTGACTCGACATATTTTTGAATTACAGAGAGGAAGAGCTCGCCAAACTGGGCGAGTTTTTGTTGTCCGATTCCGTTTAATACGAGAAATTCATCTTCGGTTTGCGGATAGCTTGTAGCCATTTCTCGAAGTGTTTTATCGCCGAAGACGACATATGGCGGGACTCCGAGATGGTCGGCTTCGCTCGTGCGTAATTGTCGCAACTCTTCAAAAAGTGCGGTGTCGAAGTTTGTTGTGTCGGGTGTTGTCGATTTCGTTTTTCTTTCGCGGTCAGGGAGTGAGAATTCTTGAATCATTTCGATTGGGTCCAGACGAACACAACCGTCGCAATTGCCACAATTTTTTACGGTGTAATCTTCGTCAAAATAGCGGAGGAGAAAACGGCGTCGGCATCCTGTCTGGTTTCCGTATGAAATGACGTGCGCGAGTTTTTCTTCGGCTTTGCTCTGTTCCATCGGGTCCTGCATTCCTCGGATGAAATAATCGTGCTTGAATTTATCAGAATACGAGAAGAGCAAAACACAACGGGCGGGAAGTCCGTCACGGCCTGCACGGCCCGTTTCTTGGTAGTATCCTTCGACTGATTTAGGTAATGAGTGATGTATTACCAATCGCACATCAGGCTTATCTATGCCCATTCCGAAGGCAATGGTGGCGACGATGATATTAACTTTATCCTGAATGAATTTCTCCTGATTCTCGCTACGTTTGTCGGCACTCAAGCCTGCGTGATACGGGAGGGCTTTATACCCAAATTTCTTGAGATTATCCACCATCTTTTCGGTGTCATTGCGGGAGAAACAATAGATGATGACGCTTTCGTCGCGATGTTTGGCGAGAAGGGCGACGACTGTTTTTAGAGAATCTTTTTTTGGAAGGACTTCATAGGAGAGGTTTGGGCGATTGAAACTGGAGACGAAAAGTTTTGGTTTTTTTAGATCAAGTTGTTTGATGATGTCATCGCGAACTTTTTCGGTGGCGGTTGCCGTAAGAGCGATGACGGGGGTTTTGGGGAATTTTTTTCGGAGGAGTTTGAGATTGCGATAATCGGGGCGAAAATCATGACCCCATTCGGAAATACAATGTGCTTCGTCGACGGCGATTAAGCTTAATTTAATTGTGTCCAAGAAACGATCAAATCCGGCGACGGCAAAGCGTTCGGGTGCGACGTAGAGGATTTTTAATTCACCGCTTTTTGCGCGTGCGGCAACTTCAATAATTTCTTCGCGTGAAAGGGTGCTGTTCCAAAGTGCAGCGGAGACGCCATTCATTTGGAGGGCATCGACTTGGTCTTTCATGAGTGAGATGAGCGGGGAGACGACGATGGTGAGGCCGTCTAACATAAGTGCGGGGAGTTGGAAACAGAGTGATTTTCCGCCACCGGTCGGCATGAGGACAACACAGTCTTTTCCGGAAAGAACCTCGTCAATAACTTCCTTTTGAAGAGGACGAAATTTATCGTATCCGAAATGTTTTTTGAGAGTGTTGAGCATGGTCGTGTATGGATTATACCGAATTTTGGGAGTTTGGGGAAATGGCTCACTAACGAACGGGGACTGACGAGGATACAGATGGACAGATAAAAGAGGAGATTTTTGCGGACTTGGCGGAGAGACCGCCTTGGGCGGTGTCTCCGCCAAGTTTGCGAAAATCACCGGCGCTTGATTCGACGAATGAAAGACAAACGAATGACGGCGAACTTGGCGGAGAGACCGCCCTGCAAGGCGGACTCACCGCCAAGTTACGACGAATGAAGAGATGACGAAACGTGGACTATTTTGTATACTATTAAGCATGACACATTCGCATATTAAATTTTATTCGATTTTCGCTGTGGTCACGATTGTTATTTTTGGGTTGGTCGCTTTTTTCTTCTTTGTTCCGCATGCGGCTACTCAGAATATTTCGGGGAAGAATAATTACAAAATAATTTCAGTTAATTTTAGAAATACGGTTGTTCGTGCTGATGTCTCTGACACGGAGGCAAAACAAACTCTCGGTCTTTCTTATCGGAAGGATTTACCTGAAGGGAGTGGAATGTGGTTTGATTTTTTGAAAGATGTGAATTGGGGTTTTTGGATGAAGGATATGAATTTCTCGATTGACATGATTTGGTTTGATAAAGATTTCAGTGTGATATACATAAAAGAAAATGCCACACCGGAATCATATCCCGCATTCTTTGGGCCAGAAAAGCCTTATCGCTATGTTCTAGAAGTTCCATCCGGATTCGTGAAAAGATATTCTGTTTTTGTGGGGGATAGTGTGATTTTGAAATAAACAAAAAAACTCCGCAATCGCGGAGTTTTTTCTATTCTTTTATGTATTTGCTTTGTTTACGGTAATGAATTCATCAAATTCTCTTCTCTCGGGAGCTTGTTTGATAATTTCGAAGGCTTCTTCCGCAGTATCGACTATTTTGAAAATGTGAATATCTTCCGGGCTTGCTGTCTTATATTTTTCAATGACACATGCTTGAATCCATTGCATAAGCGGTTCCCAGAAATCTCTTCCTACAAGAATTACGGGAATATTTTCTGTGATTTTCTTTGTCTGAATGAGTGTGAGCATTTCGAACAATTCATCAAACGTTCCATAGCCACCCGGGAAATAAACATAGGCACCTGCGGAATAGGCAAGCATAACTTTTCTGGTGAAAAAATAATGGAATCCCTGACTTTTTGTGATATATGGATTTGATAATTGTTCAAAAGGAAGTTTGATGTCTATGCCGATGGAAGTGCCACCGGCCTCAAAGCATCCCCGATTTCCCGCCTCCATGATTCCGGGACCTCCTCCTGTGACAACGGAATATTTATTGCTACCAAGAATGTTTCCGAGTTTTCTTGCTTCCTGATACCATCTGTCTGTTTCAGGAGTTCTTGCAGAACCGAATATTGTTACCGTTTTTTCGAAGTCAGCGAGAAATTGCCAACCGTCGACAAACTCCGACATAATTCGGAAAACTCTCCACGGAAATGATGATCGAAAATCTTGGGGTTCATTGGTACCTTTCATGTAAAAATAATTTATTATTAATGATTGCTATATATTATACACATTTCACTATAATTTGGCTATGAATAATAAACAAAAAAACCGCGTGAGCGGTTTTTTTATAATTAACAATAATATGAATTAGGTATGAGACTTGTTGGTTGTAACGTATTCTGCAAATTCATGACGAGGAGGAGCTTTTTTGATTATCTTGTATGCTTCCTCTGCAGTATCAACAACGGTGAAGATGTGAATATCTTCCGGGCTTGCTGTTTCGTACTCTTTGATGACAGTCTTTTCGAGCCATTCCACCATCGGAGCCCAGAAAGCTTTTCCTATGAGAACTACCGGAATATTTCCTGAAACTTTTTTTGTCTGCAAAAGAGTAAGCATTTCAAAGAGTTCGTCGAATGTTCCGAATCCTCCCGGCATATAGACATACGCATCCGCAGAGTAGGCGAGCATGACCTTTCTTGTGAAGAAATAATGGAATCCCTGACTTTTTGAAATATATGGATTTGTTTTTTGTTCAAAAGGAAGCTCGATATTTATAGCGATTGACTCACCACCTTTTTCAAAACATCCGCGATTTCCCGCTTCCATAATTCCGGGACCACCACCGGTGACAACAGCATATCCGTTTTGTGCGAGAAGATTTCCGAGCTTGCGAGCTTCCTGATACCAGTGATCTGTTTCAGGAGTTCTTGCTGAACCGAATATGGTTACCGTTTTTTCGAAGTCGGCGAGAAATTGCCAACCATCGACAAACTCCGACATAATTCGGAAAACTCTCCATGTAAAGGAAGAACGAAAGTCTTCCACATTTTTATCTCTTCGTAGAATATTCATGTTATTGTTTTTAATCTTTTATTGTAGATTCATTATACCATACATCTGTATAAAAAGCAAGTCTTTATCCTCTGGAAACTTTGTTTGGAATATGGTATATATAATATATCGCTCAATAGAGCGAATTCGGGCGGTTAGCTCAGTTGGTAGAGCGCTACATTGACGTTGTAGATGTCAGAGGTTCGAATCCTCTACCGCCCACAATAAAAAGCCTTTTAGGGGCTTTTTTTTGTGGGCGGTAAGCGAGTGATACTAAATCACTCGCGTGAGGATTCGAAAACCTTCTCCTACATTTGTGAGCGGCGCGGTCGCCGTGAACAAATAGGAAAGGTGAGGAATGGGATTGGGACCCATTCCGCAAGACCTTCTTCTAATATTTTATGAGCGGAGAGCGAAATAAAATATTGAAAAGGTGTACCGCGTCTGTAAGACGGACTGCTCCTGTAAGGAGAGAAATTCCTCTGCAGTTTCTTGCGACGGACGAACTTGGCGGAGAGACTGCCTAGAGGGCGGACTCACCGCCAAGTTACGACGATGGACGGTGATTGAAAACATCCACCGAGCGTTTTGCCGGTGGATGTTTTTAATAAAATTTATTTCGCTTTCAAGAAAACATAAATATGTTCCAGTGCTCGGATGGCATCACCTACGGCTATGTTGTTTTGGTGATAGGGGAGATCAGTGCAATCGCCGGCGGACCAGATTCCTTTTTCAGATGCGGCGCCACTTCTCGGGTCAACTTTGATTTGACCTCCTTGGAGCATTTTTACAACGCCTTTGGCAAATCCTGTGGCGGGGGCGAGACCAATTTCTACGAAGATTCCGCCTGTTGGAAGTGTTACTAATTTTCCGGTTTTATTGTCTTTGTAGGTGAGCGAGGTTGCAAATTTATCGCCTTCAACTTTTATCGGTGTAACGTTGGTGATGCCTTTCATCTTTGGATTGGCGAGGACTTTTTTTACCGTGACAGGGTCGGCGAAATAATCGGGAGTGTTGTTGACGAGTGTGACACTCTTCGCGTAAGCGAGAAGTTGTGAAGCAGTTTCAAAACCGGCATTTCCTCCTCCGACGACAATGACATCCTGACCTTCAAACATTGGGCCGTCACAAGATGCACAGTAGGTGATACCTTTGTGTTCGTATTTGTCGGCTCCCGGAATATCAAGTTTTCTTCGTGCACTTCCTGTGGCGATGAGTATTGTTTTTGCTTTATAAGTTTTTTTGGCGCTTGTGGTTACGGAAAATCCTTTTACGAGTTTCTTGATAGCGGTTACCATTTCTCCTTCTTTTATTTCAACGATTCCTTCCGAGTATGCAAGAATATGCGCTTTCATATTTTCAGCAAGTTCTTTTCCTGAAATATGAATAGTTCCCACCCAGTTTTGAATGTCTTCTGAGACGACGGATTGGCCCGCGAATTCTCCGGTAATAAGAAGTGTTTTTAATCGTTTGCGAGCTGCATATATTGCACCGGCGGCACCTGCCGGGCCTCCTCCAATGATAATTAAATCGTACATAGTTTATTGGTGGTTTATCGTTAATAATCAAAAACAACGAATAAGGAATTCCTCACTCGTTGTTTTATTTTACTCTTTTATACGCAAAGAAACAATTTTTTATTTCAATTTTGAACGGCGTAAGAACGCGGGAACTCCCCATTCGGTATCGTCATCATCGTCGTCAATGACTTCGGGTTCAGGCTGTGGAGCTTTTTCAGTAGGAGTTGAAACAACGATTGGCGCCTCTTCTTTTTTAGGAGATTCTTCAGAGTCATGGTCGTGCATAAATCCGAGTGTGTTGTAAATTCGCCCTCTTTTTGATTCCTCTTTCGGTTGTTCCGGTTCATGTCTGGTAGGAGTTTCTTGTCGGATATCTCTGGTTGATCTTGCCGTCGGTTCCTCTCTTCGGAACATTATCGGTGATGGTCTCTCTTCTCCTTCTTCCGGAAATCCTGTAGCGATGACCGTTACTTTGATTTCGCCTTTCTTGAGTTTTTCGTCTTTGATAGCTCCAAAAATAACTTTTGCGTCTTTGTCGATTGATTCGGTGATGACTTTTGCAGCCTCTTGGATTTCGAACATGGTCATATCATCTCCACCTGCGACGGCAAAGAGAATTCCTCGTGCTCCGTTGATGGAGATATCGAGAAGGGGAGAATTGATAGCTGCTTTTGCGGCATCTCCTGCGCGTTTTTCTCCGGAACCCATTCCGATTCCCATGAGTGCCGGGCCGGCATTTTCCATGATGGCGCGGATGTCAGCGAAGTCAACGTTGATGATACCCGGCATCGTAATCAAATCGGAAATTCCTTCGACGGCTTGGCGGAGCACTTCGTCGGATTGAGCGAAGGCATTGGTGAGGGTGGTTTCTTTTTGGATAGTTCCGAGTAATCGGTCGTTCGGAATTACCACCATTGCATCAACTTCTTTTCGTAATTCTTCCAGGCCTTGTTCTGCAATGCGCATTCTTTGTGCTCCTTCAAAAAAGAATGGTTTGGTGACAACGGCAATAGTGAGGATGCCAAGTTCTTTTGCGGCGCGTGCGATGATTGCGGTGGCTCCGGTACCGGTGCCTCCTCCCATTCCCGCGGTGGCAAAAATCATATTTGCACCCTTAACGACGCTTTGAATTTCTTCTTTGGTTTCTTCTGCTGCGCGTTTTCCGATATCAGGATTCATTCCGGCTCCGAGTCCTCGTGTGAGATTTTTTCCGATGTGAACTTTTTTTGATGCGAGTGAGTGATGAAGGTCTTGCGCGTCGGTATTCATCACGATGAATTCAACTCCTTTCACTTTGGAATTGATCATGTGGTTCACGGCATTTTTTCCGGCGCCGCCGACACCGATCACTTTTATTCTTGCGAATGCTTCGATCTCCGGATTTATTTTTGCCATATTCCTTCTGATTAGATGATAATGTAATATTTGGTTGGTATTTGGCTCATTTTCTTCATGAGCTTTTCTATGATACCAGTGTTTGCAAGAAAAGAAAATATTGACGAGCAATGAATTTTGTTCGCCGTTTCGTTTTTTTTACTAATAAACGGAAAAGTATGCACGATAATTACATAAAAAGTTGAACTTGACAAATTTTATATTTAGTATATAATAGTATTGAAAGTTGGTACATTTACATTTGATTTATTTTTTTAAAATTACTTATAGAAGAGGGTATTGAAATGAAATATTTATTGAAGTTGGTGCGAGTTGGTTTTTTATTTATTTTTCCGATCGGAATTTTGTTTACCGAGAGTGGGTTTTTTGAATTTGGAAACGGAGCAAAAGGGATTGTTAAAGAAACGACAAAGGAAGAAGAAAATATTTCTTTGAGAAGACAAGTAAAAGAACTTAAAGCCCGTGTCAAAGAGTTGGAAGATGAGAAAGCTTTAAAAGAGTTGGATGAATGTGAAAATATTCGTTGGTGAAAAACGGGAGGTGTTCATCTGGAATTTTTTTGAAGGTTCTGAAGATTGGGTTTCCTTTTGCGTGGTGAGAGCGATACGAGAGCCGGTCTATAATGATCGGCTTTTTTTGTGAATGATGAACTATGTGACGACAACTGTTGCCAAATCATGTTCCTGCCTGCCGGCAGGCGGGCGGTATGACGATACGAAATGGACGGAACGACGGATGAAAAGTTTCGGTACCTGCCTGCCGGCAGGCAGGCAACCTGGCACCGGGCGAAATATTGACTCATTTTAAAAGTATGGCATTTATACAAAAAAAACGACCTGAAAGGGAATGGTCGTTTTTGGCTTTGAATATGAGTGGAATGAGAATTAAGGGAGGAATTGCCCGAAAAAATTAACAACAGAACCGGTTGCTTTTTTTACAATTGATGTTCCTTCGGAGGTTGATTTATCGGAACTGAAACCAATAATACATAAACCGTAGGCGACGGTCCATGCCGGAACGTTTATCATTTCCGCTTTCATTCCTGATTCGACGTTTGGTTTTTGCGGATCTGAACCGAATGATGGATATCCGATACGAGAGGGAAGATGTAATGCATTTTTTGCAAGATCGGCAATGAAGGGAATTCCTGAACCACCACCGGTGATGATGACACCCGCAGGAAGAAGCTCATTTCTTCCAATTTGTTTCAAATGTAATTCGATGAGTTTAAAAATATCGGCAAGACGCGCAGAAATGATGTCGTCAATTTTTTTCTTCGGGTAACGAGTATCGGATGATTTACCGAGTTTTAAATTTTCGGCTTCATCGAGAGAAACTTTTAATCCGAGTGCAATGTCGTTGGTGATATTTGTGGAACCGATGGGATATACTTTTAGAGATACGGGGAGATTATTTTCAAATACGACAACGGAAACAGTTTCTGCTCCGATGTTTGAGAGAACACATCCTGCCATTTTTTGTTGACGTGTAATCGTAACATATCCGGCTGCCAGTGGTGATGGACAGACGTCTTCAACTTCGATGCCGGCTTGTTCAACGGCAAGGACGAGGTCGTTAATGTGTGCAGAAAGTGCGGTGATGAGAAGAACGGTTGCTTCTAACTTTATTCCTTTCATTCGTTGGGGCTTGCCGAGGACTTCCTTTCCGTCGAGTCGATAGGCAATAGGAATGGCGTTAATGAGTTTTTTGTTTTGGAGTTCTTTGGATTCTAACTCGGCTGATTCTCCGGCTTTTTTGACATCAAGATCGGTGACTTCGCCGTCAGCGCGGGTGATCATGGCAGTACCGACGGAAATGATTCCATCGAGACCGACTCCTCCTGCTGAAATAAACGCACGTTTTATTTTTATACCGGAAGTTTTTTCTGCTTTTGCCACCGCGGCCTGAATGCTTCTTGCCGTGTCGGAAATGTTGAGAATATAACCATGGCGAAGACCTCTGGACTCGGACATTCCTGTGCCGATAATTTTTGGCATGACCATATCTTTTCCCCATTCAGCCACAACAACGCGGACAGTGTAAGTGCCGATATCGATACCCGTAACAATTTCTCTTTTTCTCTGCATTGCTTAAAAAACTTTTTTAGAAAGAAGAAAAACACAACTAAAAAAACGAGAGAAAATCCTTTGCGAGATTTTTATTTTCTTCCTCTATTTATATTCTACACTATGTTTCGAGTTTTTTACATGTGCATAAACGGACGGTTCGCCGTTTCGTTCTTTTCCCTTTTTCGGTGGGCGCCACCGAAGGATGAGTGACCGCACTCATAACCCGGGAAAAGAACGAAACGGCTCACTTACGACGGGGACGGACGAACGGACGAACGGAAGATAAACGGACGGACGCTTTTTCCTTTTTCGGTGGGCGCACCAAAAAAAAGAAAAAAGACGAAATGGCTCACTTACGGATAATAGACAACGGTTCGCTGACAGTTTTTCGTCGGAGGACGAGGCATGGCGCGAAAACATTCACAATAGGTGATTTTCAAAAACTTGGCGGTGACTCCGCCTTGGGCGGTGTCTCCGCCAAGTTTGCGAAAATCTCCGGGGTTGTTTGACGACGAACTTGGCGGAGAGACCGCCTGCGGGGCGGACTCACCGCCAAGTTACGACGACGAGATGTTTTATATTAGAGGTGGAATTTCTTTTTGGTTTTTAGTTCGGCTTTGTCCATTTCTTCGCCGTGGTCGAGTCCTCGTAAGTGTTCTAATCCGTGGACGTAGAGGTGGATTAAGAATTGCTCGTGGGACTCGTCGAAGAGAGGGGCTTCTTGTTTGGAACGTTTTAAGTCGATGAAAATTTCTCCGGTTTTTTCGCTTAATGGGAAGGAGAGGATATTGGCGGGTTTGTCTTTGCCCCGCAATTCTCGGTTCATTTTTCTGGAGAGGGCGTTACCGATGAAGACGACGGAGAGGTCGTATTTTTTACCGAGTACTGACTCTTTTAAATCACGAAAAAGCAACCCGTCTATTGGCGGATTGCTTCTTGTTTTATTGAGAATTTGAAAACATTCGTTGTCCATCTCGGCAAAGCTCTAGCTTTTGACGGCGATTTTTCCAAGCTTCTTGAGGCGATCCATCTTCTTGGTGGTCTCAAGATTCTTTAAAACTCGGCGTTTTTTGCGAAGTTTGGATTCTGGTCGTGTGGTGTATTTTTGTCCACGAACCGTGTTCAAAATTTTGGCACCTTGCATCTTCTTGGTGAAACGACGAAGAAGATTGATGGTGTTCTCGTTTTGATTTTTTTCTACTTCTATTACTGTCATCATAGTTCTCTATGCTATCACAAGGTATTATTTTTTGCAAACATACAAGGTGGATTTGGCCGATTCGGGTGTTTTTGGGGACATATTGAGAGATGCCTATACTATATATAGTATCTCCTTTTGCTAAAATCTTATTGCTGTGCTAAAATCGGATGGTAAGCGATGACGTCACTAACAAGACCGAGCTTTTGAGGGAAAAGTGGTTTCGTGCCATGGGGCATGAAGCAAGTATGGTGGCACCGCGATTCAATTTTGATTTGATCGTCCATACAAGTGCGTTTGCGGAAGCAAGCACATTTGTACGGGCGATTTTTTGTTAATAATTTAGTATTTGTATGAAAAATAGAATTTATATTAAGGATTTGAGCTCACACATTGACGAGGAAGTAACCATTGCTTGCTTCGTGGATGTGAGACGTGATCAGGGGAAATTGGTTTTCTTTGATTTTCGCGACATGACGGGGAAGGTTCAGGGAGTTATTTTGCCCGGCAGTAAGGATGCACATGAGGTGGCCACTCCTGTCCGCACGGAATGGGTTTTGGAAGTTTTCGGAAAAGTTAATAAACGACCGGAGCGAAATGTTCAGGCCGAAAAACAGAATGGAGATATTGAACTTGAGATTTTAGGAATTAAAATTTTGAATGAGGCTGTTACCACTCCATTTGATGTGTCTTCTGACGGAAGAGAAATTGGCGAAGAAAATCGTATGAAATATCGTTTCTTGGATTTGCGACGCGATCGAATGCAAAAAAATATTCGCATGAGACACGCTGTCATTAAACATGTTCGCGATTATCTTTCAAATGAAGGATTTATCGAAGTCGAAACGCCGATTCTTACAAAATCAACTCCTGAGGGCGCACGCGACTTCGTTGTTCCGTCGAGAGTTGCACAGGGGAAATTTTATGCGCTTCCACAGTCTCCTCAACAATACAAACAGCTTCTCATGGTTGCCGGCGTGGAAAAATATTTCCAGGTTGCACGTTGTATGAGAGATGAAGATACGAGAGGTGATAGACAGCCGGAATTTACTCAGCTCGATATGGAATTATCTTTTGCTGAAGAGAATGATGTGATGGCATTGAATGAAGCACTCTTGATTGAAATTGTTCAGAAATTATATCCTGAAAAAAAGATTCAAGAAATTCCATTTCCTCGTATTTCATATAAAGACTCAATGGAAAAATATGGTACCGATAGGCCGGATATTCGCACGGACAAAACTGATCCGAACTTGCTCGCCTTTTGCTGGGTTGTCGATTTTCCTTTCTTTGAAAAAACAGATGAAGGAAATTGGACGTTTACACACAATCCATTCTCCGCTCCGAAACCGGAATTTATTGAAAATATTTTAGAGAAAAATGATATCGGAAATATTCTCGCAACTCAGTACGACATTGCTCTCAACGGATTTGAGATTGGCGGAGGTAGTATTCGTAATCACAAACCGGAAGCTCTCAAGAAGGTTCTTGAAATTCTCGGACATAGCGAAGAAAATATTAATGAAAACTTCGGACACATGCTTTCAGCTTTCTCATATGGCGCGCCTCCACACGGTGGTATCGCTTGGGGATTAGACCGGCTTCTTATGTTGCTTCAGGGAGAAGATAGTATTCGAGAAGTTATCGCCTTTCCAAAGACCGGAGAAGGAAGAGACTTAATGATGGACGCGCCGAGTGTGATTGAAGATAAGCAATTGAGAGAATTGGGGATTAACTTTAAGGTGCAGAAGTAAAAAGTACGAAGCTTTTAGAATACAAACAATAAAAAATCCGAGGCAAAATTGTCTCGGATTTTTTTGTGTGGATAACAATGAGCTTATGATTTATATTTTATGGTAAACTATATATATAAAGTATAAATAATTTTTTATTCTCATGCTTCTAAAAAGAAAAGAGGATTTGGAAAATGGTACTGCCAATACTGAATCCGACTCTCCAATGAGAGACGGTTCTCCTAAACAAGCACCTGCGGCTCCTGTTAAAAAACCTGAATCTCAGATAAAGATACAGTCTGTTTCCGCTAAACAAGAGAAGACCCCTGATAATCCTTCCGGTGAAGAAGTTACTCCGACGACGTGGCTCAATAATGTTTTTCTTGAATCCGTGCGGTTGGATGCTTCGGATATCCATATCATTCCGGAAAAAGATTATACCTCTGTTAGATTTCGTATCGGGGGAAGAATGAGTGATGTGGCGAAATGGGATATCAATTATCATGAGATGGTGATTTCGCGCATCAAAATTATTTCCGGACTTTCTGTTGTGGAAAAAAATATTCCTCAAGACGGACATCTGGAACTCATGTTTGAAACGAGACCGGGTGATACAGGCCCCAGCTCTCTCAATTTCCGCGTTTCTACAATGCCGACAATCAACGGTGAAGCGGCGGTTCTTCGCGTACTTTCCAAAGAGACTTCACTTATGACTTTGGACCAAGTCGGACTTTCAGAAAAATCACTCTACACTTTTAGAAAAATTCTGCAGAGAGGTCATGGTGTAATCCTTATGACCGGGCATAGCGGTTCCGGAAAAACCACCACTCTGTATGCGGCGCTCAATGAAATAAATGCGGAAGAAAAAGTTATTCTTACACTCGAGGATCCTGTGGAATACAGTGTGCCGAGGATTCAGCAATCTCAAGTGAATCCCGCTGTTGGATATAATTTTAGCAATGGTTTGAGAGCCGCGCTCAGGCAAGACCCGGATGTGATTATGGTCGGAGAAGTTCGAGACGAGGAGACGGCAGGAATTGCGATGAGATTTGCTTTGGTTGGGCGTCTCGTCCTGACAACACTTCATACGAATAGTATATCGGGGGCGCTCACGCGTCTTCTTGATATGGGTGTTTCAAAATCTATCATTGCATCAGCATTTACAGGAATCGCAGCGCAACGTCTTGTCAGAAAAATTTGCCCGTCATGTCGGGTAGAGTCAACTCCTCCGTATGATCTCATGAAAATGTTTGATATCGAATGGCCTGCTGACCAGAAATTATACGCGGGGCAAGGTTGTAATGAATGTGGCGGTAGCGGTTTTCGCGACAGGATTGGACTCTTTGAAATATTGGAAATTGACGATGATTTCAGAAATATTATTTTGCAGGGCTTACCGATAAGCGCACTCGAAGAATATGTTAAAAATCATGTAAAGGAAACGCTTCTTCAGAACGGTTTTGACATGGTTCGTAGCGGACAGACTACTCTTGAAGAAGTCATTAGGGCGACAATCTAATCTTAACGTGGTAATTTAGGTATATGCTTAACGTTAAAACCGAAGTATTTGAAGGACCACTCGACCTGCTTCTTAATTTGATTGAAAAGCGAAAACTTTTCATTAACGATATTTCGCTGTCCAAAATCGCCGATGATTATATTGATATGGTGCGGTCTCTGCCCGAGATTCCTCTTAAAGATGTAGCAAATTTTGTTTTTATCGCATCAACTTTGGTTCTGATAAAATCCAAATCGCTTTTGCCGAACCTCAATCTTTCTCTGGAAGAAGAGGGTGATATTGAAAGACTGAAGGATCGGTTGAAAGTGTATCAGCGCATTAAAGAACTTTCCGTAAATATAAAAGAGTCTTTTGGGAAAAAAGTCATTTATGAACGCGAGGCTCCGAAACATACGATAATCACTTTTTCACCGGGAGAAGATACTATTCTCATAAACATTTTTTCTGCGGTCCAAAATATTCTCATGCGATTGCCAAAAGTGGATGTCTCGCCGAAAGCGGTAATTAAAAAAATGATTTCGCTTGAAGACGCGATTGGAAAATTAGTGAAGAGAATTGATTCGCATTTGAGAATGAGTTTTAAAAATTATTCCGGATTGGGGAAAGAAGAGAAGTCGACGGTGATTGTGAATTTTCTCGCCGTGCTTGAACTTATTAAACGCGGTGCCATTGAAGCGGTGCAGAGTGAAAATTTTTCTGATTTTGATATTGAAACGAGGGAGATTAAAGTTCCGCATTACTAAAAGCTTTTAGCTTTTAGCTATTAGCTTTTAGGAAGAGGACGACGGACGACGACGGACGAAAAGCGGAACGACCCCAAATTTTACGAACGATGGACAACGTGGATTTTTCTTTTTTACATTTTAGTTTATATCTGTTATATTATAAGCATGACAATTGACGCGCAAATTGAAGCGGTTCTTTTTTTTAAGGCGGAACCATTGAAGGTTTCTAAGTTGGCCGAAATTTTAGGAGTAGATGAAACAGCCTTGCAGGAAGGCATTATTTCGCTTGAACAGAAACTTGAAGGAAGAGGAGTTACGTTGCTTCGCAAGGACGATGAGATATCTCTCGGCACTATTCCTGAAATGGGGACTCTCATAGAGAAGATGATAAAAGAAGAACTCTCTCGTGATCTCGGAAATGCGGCGATTGAAACGCTCACAATTATTTTATATAAGAATCCGGTGCAGAAAGCAGAGATTGATTATATTCGCGGGGTGAATTCAAATTTTATATTGCGCAGTTTGCTGGTGCGAGGATTGATTGAAAAAATTCCAAAGCCTGAAGATCAGAGAAGTTTCTTATATCGTCCGACGTTTGAATTGCTGGCTCATTTGGGAATTAAAAAGACGGAAGATTTGCCTGATTATAATGAATTTAGAGCAAAAGTAGAGGAGAACATCGCACAGTTTATTGAAGAAGAGAAGGGATAAGGACGGATAGACGATTCATTGAGGAGATTTTTGCGAAATTGGCGGTGACTCCGCCTTGGGCGGTGTCTCCGCCAAGTTTGCGAAAATCACCGAGGTTGGTTTGACGATTGAAACGACAGACGAAAGATGGGTAAAAAACGAATTTCAAAAATGGGGAAAATTATTCAAAATCAAAGTATCATTGCTGTTACTGTCGTAAATGTTCTTGCGATTTTTTTTGCCGGTGTTTTTGGCGCTTTGATTGTCTATGGAATGGTAAAGCCCGTACCGGAGATTAAGCAGGTTCCTGTTGTGACAAAAATTGATCCGTTTAATAATATCGCACTTCAAGCACAATCAGTTTATGTATTTGATACCGTTACCGGAAAAGTTTTATATTCAAAAAATGGGGAAGCTCAACTTCCGCTGGCTTCGGTTACAAAAGTGATGACGGCACTCGTCGCATCGCACGCTCCGCAAAATACCGTGGTGAATGTTGAAGCGGAAAATCTTGAGAATGGAGCAGGAGGACTTACTCTTGGCGAAAAATGGGATTTGAAAAAACTGCTTGATTATACACTAGTCATTTCCTCGAATAGCGGTGCTTCTGCTATTGCCGGTGCTGCGGGTGCGGTGTTCTCGGATGAAAATGGTTGGACAGGAAAAAGCCGGGATATTTTTGTGGGGGAAATGAATAAGACGGCGCATGCTTTGGGTATGAATCAGACCTATTATCTGAATCCGAATGGTCTTGATGAAAGCACGACACTCGCGGGGGCATATGGGTCTGCGAAAGATATGACGACCTTGTTTTCTTATATTTTAAAAAATGAACCGTCGCTTCTTTCTGCGACAACGGAAGATTCTTTGAATATTGATTCACAAAATGGTGTTTCTCATCTTGCGGTAAATACAAATATTATGGCTCATTCCGTGCCGGGGTTGCTTGCTTCAAAAACGGGATATACTGATTTGGCGAATGGAAATTTGGTTATTGCTTTTAATGTCGGGCCGATGCATCCGGTGATTGTTGCCGTGCTTGGTTCGAGCCAGGAGGGAAGATTTACTGATGTTGAGAAATTGGTTAATGCAAGTATTGCGAAGATCGCGGATGGTCAATAGGGATTAGCTTATAACTGTTAGCTTTTAGGGACGAACGACGAATGAACGACGACAGAACGGATGGACATAAAATAAAAAAGGCATCGAAATTCGATACCTTTGATTTTTTGGAGCTTCCTATTTGGCGTAATATACAAATAGGCAGAAGATAAAAATTAGAGCGACAACAATCAATCCAAAAACCCAGTGTAGGATTTTTGTTGCCAATCTTTTTGGTGCTCGACCCCAATGTTCGTCTTCGGTTGGTGCGGCCATAACGCCGAGTGTAACGAAGATGAAAACGAGAACGCCGACGCCAAGTGCAGATAATTTTGACATTCCGTCTGCTGTTGTGGGAGACGCAAAGAATAGTAAGAACCATCCGCTCATTGAAACAAATCCAAAGCCGATTGCGGCACCGGTATCGCTTTCAAAAAGTGCTGCTAATGTTTGTCCGGGGTGACTGAAGGCGAATCCTATTTTTCCTGCAATGTTTGCTAGCTTGTTCATTTTTCCTCCTAATTGGTAATGACAAGGTCTAACATCTTAATACCATATACTCTTATAAGATGCAAGTGGTTTGATTTCTTGACATTAAAATTGCAATGTTGTATATTATATCTAGTAACAGTGTCCCTTTTGTGGGATTCCTTGTCTGGGGTTTTACGAAGGGAAACAACTAAAGAGAGGTGCTATTGCGCCTTTTTTGTGTGTACATTGAAATTTTTAAAATTGAAATAAAATAGGAGGAAATGTAATGAAATATGTATGGCCTTATATCATGACATCAAAACAAATTGAATTGTGGGTTGATGCTCTGCTTTGTGAAAAAGAAGAAATTCTTGCGCCGGTAGAAACAACTCACGGTAAATTTTCGTTTGAAAGATTGAATGATGCGAAGAAACTACGTTTGGATTATTCCACAACGTTGATTCCGCCAACTCAAAAAATATTTATGCCTTTGAATGAACCTGTTATTTCGTGGACGAAAGTTGACGGAAAAACTGTTTTCAGCGGAGGAGCAAAATCTGAAAAACCGCTTATTGTTTTCGGTATGCATCCATACGACATTCATGCGCTAAAAGCGTGGGATGAAACGATGGGGCAAAAACGCGGAACTTTGGCGGACCCTGATTATGTGGCAAAGCGAAAAAATACTATTATCATCGGTATGGACGTAATAACTCCTCCTCCGCATTCATTTTGCGGTAGCATGGGAACTCATACCGTGAAAGACGGATACGATATTATGATTACCTTTATTGGTGATGATAAATATTTCGTTGAAGTCGTAAGTGCGACAGGATTATATATTTTATTTAGCGCCCCCGAATATTCGGATGCGAAAAATGCAGATTATAAACTTCGTACAAAAATTCGCAAAGAAGTCTTTAAAAAATATCCGAGAACTTTGCCCATCCAAAAAGAAAGGATAAAAGCGTTTCTTGAAAAACGTATTGATCATCCTTACTTTGAAAAAACCGGCGAACTTTGTGTTGCCTGCGCGAAATGCACCTTTGTGTGCCCAACGTGTACTTGTTGCAATATAAAAGAAGAACCCGCGTTGGATGGAAAAAGCGGATGTCGTGTTCGTGAGTGTGATTCATGTCAATTGGCCGGATTTACAAAAATGGCCGGTGGTGTGATTTCAAGAAAAACTCCCGGTGCGAGAATTCGTCATCGGATACTGGATAAATTTGATTATAATCATGGAATGGTTGCTTCGTGTGTCGGTTGTGGTCGCTGTGTGGATGTATGTCCTGCAGATATCGCTGACCCCGTAAAAGCACTTATTGCCTTAAAAGAAGAGGAGATTTCTCATGAGTAATTGCGGAAATCAATATCTCCATATTCCGAAACCTGCGAAGATTCTTCATATTGAGGAACTCACGGATCGCGAAAAGAGATTTGTATTACAGTTTGATGACGGAATAGGAATCGGTCACGGTGAATTTGTTGCCGTGTATGCTCCCGGTATCGGTGAAGCGCCGATATCTCTCTGCTCATCACCTTCCGATAAAAAAACATTTGAAATTGCCGTACGTCGAATTGATCCGCCCGAGGGCAGACATGACGATGCGTACGTGCATACGTTTATGAACGTCACCACATATATTCATTCGAAGAAAGTTGGTGAGTACTTGGATATTCGCGGACCGTTTGGTCGTGAATTTCCCGTTCATGAATTAAAAGGAAAAAATATTGCCGTCATCGTCGGCGGTATCGGTCTCTTTCCGGGGGTTCGTCCTTTGAAGGAAATTGCCGAAAATAGGGAAGACTTCAAACGTGTGTTTGTACTTTTTGGTACAAGAACACCGGAAGAAAGATATTTTCCTAAATTGCTTGACGAGTGGAATAAATCTGAAATTTTTGAAGTTCACGAAGCTTATGAAAGATTAGCTGACGGCTCAAAGGGCGGATTTGTTACCGGCGTGGTTGATGCTATCGAATGTTGTAAACCCGAAGAAACCGCGGTATATATCGTGGGTCCATCGGTGATGTTTAAACCTGTTATGGCTTCACTTGCAAAATATAATATTCCGGATGAAAATATTTATTTTTCTCTGGAACGTCAAATGCGTTGTTGTGTCGGGCGTTGCGGACATTGTCGAATAAACGATTCACTCGTTTGTGTTGACGGTCCCGTATTCTCGCTGAAAGAAATTAAAGACAAACGTCTTTGGGAGGCATTGTAATGAGTAAGTTGGAAGAATATAAACTTCGCGCAGAACGCGGAGATAAACCGACGCTCGTTTATGCCGAGCTCGGATCATGTGACGGATGTTCCATGATAATCGTCAATTTGGATACAACATTGCTTGCGCTTGTCGATGTTTTCGACATCAAGCAAATGCGCATCGCGATGCGAGGCGTGTACGAAGGTCCGATTGATGTGCTTATGTTGGAAGGTGCGGTAACGTGCGAAGAAGAAGCTCTAGAACTTCGCGAACTTCGCAAACGCGCTGACTATGTTATTGCTGTTGGAGCTTGTGCCGAACTCGGAGGAATTCCGGGAATGGCGCCTGCCGGTGCAGTGAAAAAAGCACAAGACGGTGCTTTTGGTGCTCATGTAAAAGGTCAGGGTCCATTTGCTCCACGACCTATTCACGAGATTATAAAAGTGGACGGAGTCATTCATGGTTGCCCGATTACCACGGCGGATGCTGTGCGGGCGATACGCGTAATTCTCGCAGGCGGAAGACCGGATTATTCCGATCGACCTGTTTGTACAGAATGCGTATTGAAGGATAACGGTTGTCTTTTACTCGAAGGTCGTGCATGTCTTGGTGCGGTAACACGCGCGGGATGTGATGCAGGTTGTCCTTCTGTCGGCGGGTATTGCTGGGCTTGTCGAGGACTCGTTCCCGATGCGCCACTCAATGCTTTATATAACATTGCAGAATTGCATGGAATATCAAAAGCCGATATTGAAAGAAAATTACGAATGGCCAATCAACGTCATTTCACTCTTATTGAAGAAAAGGAAACTAAGTAATGTCTCACATAATGAAGTACCCACTTCTTCATGCCGGCAACCACGAAATTGGTGCCAGTGTTGGAGGAGGTGTCGAATCAAAAAATCGTTCCATCGCGAGAAAAAATATTCCGATGGTGGAAGGAAAAATGTCATTCGAAATTGAACAAGGTAATGACGGAGAAATAAAAAGCACCTTGATCGTTGAAGAACCACTCAGACATTTCGAAGCGATTTGCGAAGGCAAGTCTGCGGAAGAAGTCGCGGTTATCGTATCGCGAATTTGTGGAGTCTGTCCTTTCCCTTATGCGCTCGCCGCCTCAAAAGCTGCCGAACATGCATTTGGATTTAAAGTTTCAGAACAAACACATCGTCTGCGTGAACTCGCACTTTACGGCAATATGTTCAACAGTCATGTGCTTCATGCACTCGACTTAGTATTGCCTCGTTTGCTTCATCTAAATAGCATCATCGAATTTGCCGTTGCGACGCCCGAAAATACGGCGCTTGCGGCAAAATTGCTTGGACTTCATACCTTGGGTAACGACCTCGCTCGCTTAATCGGCGGAAGGGAAGTTCACTCAATTACGATAACTCCCGGCTACATGACGGCGATTCCTAAAGAGGAAGAGTTGAAAGCTATTCGCGAACGACTTGCAAATGCTCATGAGACGTATGATATTCTTGTGAATGTATTTGCGAGCGTTGCAAAAGGCACTAATCCAAAGTTACCGATTCGTGAACGAGAATTTATTGCCGTCCGCGGTGATAAAAAATATCCGTTCTATTCAGGTTTAATCAGCTCCACAAAAGGCTGGGAAAACATGAAGGCGGCAGAGTTTGAAAAATACAAACATGAATATGTTGTAGACAATTCAAACTCAAAACAAGTCAGCACCGAAATAAGTAAATCTTATATGGTCGGCGCGCTTGCTCGTCTTAATGTAAACCATGACTTGATTTGCGAAGAAGCAAAAAAAGATATGGAGACACTCGGACTTTCACTTCCTTGTTCAGATCCGTATGAAAATACATCTGCACAACTAGTTGAAGGTCGCCAAGTTCTTATCGATGCGGTAAAAGCTATCGATGAATTATTGGCAATCGGACTGCACGAAGAAAAACGCCCCAAGATTAAAACACGCGCCGGTTACGGGGCAGGTTATCTTGAAGCGCCACGCGGTTTGATTTGGCACGAGTATCGTTACAACGAAGAAGGATTGGTCACTTGGGCAAACTGTATAATTCCAACAGGAATGAATACAGGAAGCATGCAAGAAGATTTGGAACATTTCGCTAAACATTTATTAGGCCCTGCAAAAGCGTCTGATGAAGAAATCGGATATGATCTTGATTTATTACTTGCACATTATGACCCATGTAATTCTTGCGCGGTACACGTGGTACGTCTTGGCGAAAAGAAAGAAGTGAAAGCAATACTTGCCCCCGAGGCAAAAGTTGCGGTCGTTTCAATCGGAAACGTTCTTGCAGGAGATGATGCTATCGGACACGTGGTTGTTGAAGAAATGAAACATCACGGTGTGGACGGTAATGTCGATTACATTCACGGCGGTGTCACCGGTCTTACCATTATGGAAGACTTGGCGAAAGAGAATTACGATGCGGTATATTTTATTGATGCCGTTGACGGTCTCGAACACGTCGGGGAAGTGGTACGTTTAACCGGAGAAGAATTGCTCGAAAAAGCAAAACAATCCGAACCCGTACTTTCACTTCATCAAGGTGATTTCACTCACGCTTTCAGGTTGGCAAGAGCAATTAAACTCAGCCTTCCCGAAAAGATAGTTTTCTACGGCGTGCAAATCGCACACACAAAAGTCGGAGCAAAATTTACTCCGGTCATTGATACTCACGAAATCGCTCACACGATTATTCATGAGATTGAAGACTTGTACTATTCGGAATAGTTAGTTAATTTAATCCACGACCCTGAGCAATTCAGGGTCGTTTTTTTATGGTTACACACTGCCGAATGTTCATTGAAGTCGTACCAGAAAGAGGTGATAAATATCCTTCTTGACGTTTTGTTCATTTAGTGCTAATAATAGAATTGGGATTGAGGTTTGAGCGATAGTTCGCTTTGCCCCAAAACGTGTTTTTTCAACAACAAAAGAAAGGAGAATTACCATGGCAAAACCAAAACCAAGTCATTGGCTCGTGACTAACATCCTCGTCTTCACATTTCTTATTCTCATCGGATTAATGACATGGATCAAAGTAGATCCTTCTGTTATGGATACGATGAATAAAACAAAAGTGACCGAACAAAATTTCCAAAAGGAATTGATTGCGCAGGGTCAGATTGCATCATCAAAAGTTCCTGTTCTGAAGACAATTATGTTCAAAAGCGCTGACGGCGTTCTTGTCCCTCGCGAAGTCAAAATCTATTCATATGGTGCGGATATAAACGATGGACATTACGTTCTCTATTACTATCCAAAAGATAACGTAAAACAAGTTGCGATTAGGAAAGCTATTAGCTCTGCTCCAAAAGTGGCGGAAGTAAAAGTTACACCTTGGTATGTGACAACATACAAATGGATTAACTCATGGCCCGTATGGACACTCGCCGGCAAAGCATACATCGAACCTTGGCCAAACGCTCAATTCTGAAATAGTAAAAAGTTTCACTCAAACTCGCCCTAATCGGCGAGTTTTTTTTCGGAAAAATTAGACCGTGTAAATTATGGATTTTCCGAATTGGTGCCTGATGATATATAATAGTATATATGACACAACCTTTTTCTTGGCATAATAAAAATATCTCTGAAATTTTTGAAATTCTTCATTCAACTGACCATGGTCTGACGATTCAGGAAGCCGAGAATAGACTGAAAGAAAAAGGTCCGAACAAATTACCGACAGGCAAAGTTGATAGTTTGTTGACCATTTTTTTACGACAATTTCAGAGTCCTCTTATTTATATTCTCTTTGTAGCGAGTTTTATAATTTTTTTCTCCGGAGAAATCATTGATGGATCAATAATACTTCTCGTCCTTTTATTCAATGCAATTGTTGGAACAATTCAAGAAGGAAAAGCGCAAAATACTCTTTTGGCTCTTAAGAAATTTGTTGAAACAAATGCCATCGTTCTTCGTGGCGGCAAAGAAATAATTATTCCGGATAGTGAACTTGTTCCGGGCGATATTATTTTTCTTCAGGAAGGAGAGAAGGTTCCCGCCGATGCGAGAATTATTCATTCCGCAAACTTGAAAATTGACGAAGCTTCTTTAACAGGGGAATCAGGCCCAATACTAAAAAGCGCCGAAATAATTCCCGTTGATGATCATTCTTTTTCTGAACATAGAAATATTATTTTTAAAGGTACACATATCCTCGCGGGTAATGGAAAAGCAATTGTTTTTGCGACGGGTATGGAAACCGAGATTGGAAAAATTTCAAAGGAGATTTCTACAATTGATTCGGAAATTCCTTTGAAAGCGAATATCAGATATCTTTCGAGACTCATTATTCTTGTCGTCGCCTGCACGAGCGTCACATTATTTTTGCTAGGAATTTTTACGGGAAAATCCTCAAAAGAAATGTTTTCTACTATTGTCTCCCTCTGTGTATCAATTATTCCGGAAGGTCTTCCTATTGTTATGACGCTCGTACTTGCTTCCGGTGTTTGGAGAATGTCAAAACGGAATGTCTTGGTGAAGCGCCTTCAAGCTGTTGAGACTTTAGGTCAAGCAAGTATTATTGCCGTTGATAAAACCGGTACTATTACTAAAAATGAAATGGTTGTGCAGAACGTATATGTAAATAATAAAAATTTTGTCATTAACGGCGTAGGGTATGAACCGATTGGCGATGTTCTGCTTAACGGTGAAGTGATTGATGCGGTGAATCATCAAGACCTTTTACTCACAGGAAGAATAGCGTCTTTTTGTGCTAATGCTCGTGTTTCTTTTTTGGAAGAGAATAAAGTATGGAGAGTCACAGGAGATCCTACAGAGGCGGCGATGCTTGTTTTTTCAGAAAAGATTGGTTTCCATAAAGATGAGATGGAAAGGGAATCTCCTCTAATTGGTGAAATTTCATTCGACAGCAAACTGAAATTTCATACGATGTTACACCTACATGAGGGTAAAAAGTTTCTGACTGTTGTTGGAGCACCCGAACAAGTATTGAATCTCTCGGATAAAATTTGGAATGAAAATGGGATTCAATTATTTTCAAAAGAGAAAAAAGAAGAAATGGAATCTATCTTTTTCAAAATGTCGGGAGAGGGTCTTCGTATTATTGCCATGGCTTATTCTGATGATGTGGCCGGAGTTCCACTTTCGAATGAAATATCATCTCTCACTTTTGTCGGCTTCTTTGGTATGAAAGACGCACTTCGTTTGGAAGCAAAAGAAGCGGTGCAAAAATCTACGTCCGCCGGAATCCGCGTCGTCATGATTACGGGAGATCATAAAATTACAGCGGTTGCCGTTGCGAAAGAAGTCGGTATTTTTAAAGAGGGAGATACGGTACTGATTGGTCAGGAAATTGATGAATTATCGGATGCTGAATTGTCGGATAAAGTCGCCAATGTTTCTGTTTTTGTTCGGGTCACACCCGAGCATAAATTAAGAATCATTCGCGCGTTTAAATCACGCGGAGAAATTATTGCAATGACCGGAGACGGAGTGAATGATGCACCGTCACTCGTTGCAGCAGACCTTGGAGTGGCTATGGGAAAAATTGGTACGGAAGTCGCTAAGGAATCCTCCGACTTAATACTTCTTGATGACAATTTCGGAAGTATTGTTTCTGCAGTTGAAGAAGGTAGAAATATTTACAAGACGATTAAAAAAGTTATTCTTTATCTTTTTTCTACAAACTGCGGGGAAGCTCTCACCATCGCCGGTTCACTTATTCTTAGTTACCCGCTCCCACTTTTGCCGGCACAAATTATCTGGTTAAATTTTGTAACTGACGGATTTTTAGACGTCGCGCTTGCCATGGAACCGAAGGAAGAAGGATTGCTTCGCGGAAACTATGAGCATCCAAAAAAATATATTATCGATGCACTAATGGCAAAAAGAATCCTTCTTATGTCGGTGGTCATGATGGTTGGGACACTTTTTCTTTTCAGGGGATATTTTCAAAATGATATCGTAAAAGCATGGACGGTATCGCTAACGACTCTTGCCGTTTTTCAGTGGTTTAATGCGTGGAATTGTCGTCATGAATCAAAATCGATATTTCAGATGAACCTGTTTTCCAATAAGTATCTAGTGGCGGCTACCTGTATCATTATCTCACTACAACTGCTGGTAATCTATAATCCCTTAATGCAGAGCCTGTTTCACACCACAGCACTTGGGGTATCGGATTGGTTTGTCATAATTCCTATAGCGTCCTCGATTGTTTTAGTAGAAGAAATCAGGAAATTCTTTCATAGAAGGCGAATTACCTCAGTCTAAAAAATAATAGATGACAACCGTCAAATTGAAATTGGCGGTTGTTTTTTGTCTAAGTTTTCCACTTTTTTACTTGGCGTTAAGTAAAAGTACTATGTTATAATTAGGTCATTGGAAATCAGTTTTCTAATTACTAATTAATAACGGCTTCGGTTTTCCCGAGGTTATCTGTTTATACACTTTTATGGCAAAAAAAATTCTCATCGTTGAAGACGAGGCATCTCTAAGAAAAGCTCTTGTGGAAAAATTCCAACGCGAAGGTTTTGAAACATTTCTTGCTTTTGACGGAGTCGAAGGATTGGATCAAGCGGAGCGAATACAACCTGATCTTATATTGCTCGATATTATTATGCCGAAGATGGATGGAATGACGATGCTCAAAAAATTGCGAGAAAGCGGTGATTGGGGAAAACAAGTTCCTGTAATTATTCTTACCAATCTTTCTTCTGATGATGACGGAAGAATAAATGACGTAGCGGAACTCCTGCCAACTTTTTATTTAGTGAAAACAGATTGGACCCTCTCCGATGTTGTAGAGAAGGTTAAAGGCCGACTAGAAGGGAAAGAGTAAAAGCGATAGTAACTATACTATATATAGTATAGACACTTGTGAAATTATTTAATTTATAAATTATTATTTTATTAGCATTAGATTTATTTTTATGACACAGAAGTCTTTCTTAAAAACACTCGAAAATTTTTCATCCAAGTTCTCGAACTTTCATAAAAAATATTTTATTGCTTTTGGTTTTTCACTTTTATTTCTGACAGTCCTTTTTCCTTCTTCAACTCTGGCAGCGGCGAGAACCGCAAGTGTGACGGGAGCTTGGAACAACACGGCAACGTGGGGAGGGTCTTCCATTCCCGGATCATCAGACTCAGTGACTATTGGTGCATTGGTTACTGTTACGGTACCTTCCGGATATGCCGCGCAATGTACGACGATTGCTTTCTCCACCAGCGCCGGCGCTTCCACTATCACACTCGCCGATGCAACGGCATCATTAACCGCGAGCGGTGCCGTTACGATCGCGAGGAAGGCTACCGGTAATACAGCTAACACACTAAATGTTGGCGCAGGAACTTTTACTGGCGCATCTCTTGCTCTTAGTGGAACCACCGGTTCCCGACTTACCGAATTTACAATTTCTACGGGAACGGCTACTATCACCGCAAACATTACTTCAGCCGGCGGTGATTCTCATATTATATTTTCCGGAGCAGGAACCTTAAAAGTGGGCGGAACTTTTATGAGCGGAGGAACAGTCGCCGGATTGTTTACCGCGTCTACCGGGACGGTAAATTTTAATGGTTCAGGATCCCAAACGATTGCTCCATATGCTTATACTTTTAATAATGTTATTTTTTCTAACGCCGGTTCAAAAACTATTGGAACGAATGCTACCATTAACGGCAATTTAAGTATTGCCCCGACAGGAACGGCTAAGGCTGACATAACCGCAGGATTAAATAAAACAGTCGCGAGTCTAACGCTCGGCGGAAACGGAACAACAAGCGGAACATGGGGTTCGACAGCGGCAATTTTGGCAACATATCACAACGATACCTATTTCACGTCAACAACCGGTTACTTAACGGTAACAACAAGTACTTTGATTACGACGACAACAGCGCTCGCAACCTCACTCACACCTCAAACATACGGATCGTCAGTTACTTTTACGGCAACAGTGACACCGTCAATTGGTGGCGCTCCGACCGGAACCGTTACGTTTAAAGATGGGCTCACTACTATCGGTACCGGAACATTGAACGGTGCGAATCCCGGTGTTGCTACTTATAGTACAAGTTCTCTTTCAGTAATTGCATCTCCTCATTCAATTACCGCCGTGTATGCCGGTGACGGTACACATACAGGAAGTACTTCAAGTGCGGTCTCTCAGGTGATTTCAAAAAAAGCTCTCACACTTTCTGCGATGTCGGGAGATTCAAAACCTTATGATGGAAACAATACTGCTAACCTCACAGGTGGTACCTTAACCGGAAAAGTTGGCTCTGATTCCGTTTCCGTTTCCTCCATCACCGCAACCTACGACAACAAAAATTTCGGTACAGGAAAAACCATCACCATCTCTGCGGTAACTCTCGGTGGTGCTGATGCCTCAAACTACACCGTCACCGTTCCTTTCACAATTTCAACAGGAGTCATTACCAAACTTGCTCTCACTGTCTCCGCGATGTCAGGAACTTCCAAACCATACGACGGAAACAACACCGCCAATCTC
>CAIJYI010000045.1 GCA_903824855.1 uncultured bacterium
CATAAATATAATATTTTAATTATGATAATAACAATTGATATAAATTATGAGGGCATAATTATTTGTATCCACCCATTAATTTTTATTTCTTCTTTTTTTAAATATAGTCTCTACTGTGCACAGAATTGAGTTAAATCCTCTCGGACTAGCACGATTTTGCTGATTGGGGGGGGCTATCCCCCAGCTTTGTGGAATTTCCTAATTTAAGAATAGCATATCGACGGCTCTCGGGCGAATGTTAAACGCTCTTTTTTACCAAACTCTCTATCCTGGAAAAAATTTCTGTAATATAACCTAGCGTTTCATTTAATCCTGGGAAATAATCAGTTGGGTGAGCGCATTCGTTTCGTTTATTCAATAAACCATGTAATGCCTTTTTTTCCGATTTTGTACATAAACCAACAAGCTCCGTCGTATCTATTATTTGAAATTCAGTTATTCCCTCCCTAAGATCATCGACGGAATTGGCTTTCCATGTAGGGCGAGTTACCCTGAGTTTAACGCCGGCATCTTCAAAAAACTTTTCTTCAAGAAAATCCATAAATGCTGCCCATGCCATCACATGAGCCGCACGAAAACAACCCTTTTCAAGACATGTAAAAGCTTGCTTAAAGAGGTCGTCTTGTTTCAAGTTCAAGTTCTTTAAACTCACATAACTGGCTCGCAAAGAAACGATCCGAGAACTTGATTCTTCGTGAACTCCTAATATTTTATGAGCAGATGACTTAAATTCTTCAACTTTTTTAATCCAATCTTGCATATCATCTAATCAGTGAGAAGATATTTTTTCATCGCTTCAAAAAAGTTCCTATAGACTTCTGGATCGTTTGTTGCAGGAATTTGTAATTCGATATTAATATTCACTGATGGAAAAGACTTAGCCTTGACGACTGCAATTTTAGAAGTAGTTTCGATTTCTGGTGATAAAGTGTTTGCGGTTGCTGAAATATCTGACGCTTCAAAATCTGCCATTGAACTTAGAGCTTTAAATGTCGCTACCATAGATTTTTGAGCAACATTCCCAACATTGGTTTTTGTTGCAAAAAAGTGAATTAGCGATTCGTTATCCTTAACATCAGCATCTGGATAAACGGTAAACAAATCAGAATATCCGTCTCTTATTCCCTGCGCAAGAATTTTTTGCCCATTTACTCCACGATATTCTTTGTATCTTTGTGTTGGAACTCCAGAACCGTCAAGAAACCCCACAAACTTTAAGGCAGCTATCGCGGGAAAATCATTACTGCTACTAAAACCAATCGTTTTCATGTGAGCATTTGTGAATTTTTCAGGAACGCCGGTCTGCTTAATTTTATCTAAGACATCTTTCAACACGCTCGATTTATTCACCGTAGGGTAGGTCATATAATATGCTTTCAACCTGAACGCTAATATTAATGATCTTCGGGCGACCGAAATGATGCTCAAGTTGGCTAGGGGACTAGGAATCGAACCTAGATTAACAGCTTCAAAGGCTGCTGTCCTACCGTTAGACGATCCCCTAATGGATTTTTGGCTTTTTCTCTTTATACTACGCTGTACATCGTAACACAGAAATCGTTCAAAAACAACGGCGGTCAGAAAGTATTATGGGACGACGTGGATTCTGAATCGAGTTCAGAATGACGCGAAGGACGGGCGACGTGGATTCTGAATCTAGTTCAGAATGACGACGAAGGATGGACGACGGACGACGAAGGACGGACGACGGACGACGAAGGATGGACGACGGACGACGAGGGACGGACGACGTGGATTCTGAATCTAGTTCAGAATGACGACGAGGGACAGAACCCGTGCGACGAAGGACGGACGACGTGGATTCTGAATCTAGTTCAGAATGACGACGAAGGACGGACAAAGGACGACGAAAGACGGATGACGGGCGACGAAAGACGGATGACGGGCGACAAAGAACGGACGACGAGGGACGGAAGGGACGACGTGAATTTCGGGTCGTGGACAGGGATGACGAAAAAAAACGGCGTTGTTATCCTAGGTGGGTGTGGTCGTTCCAGATTCTTAGACGGAATTTATTGTCATTCACGAAACTTCCGTATTCGGCGATGGTGATGCCGGTGTTGTCGCCTATCATGAAATAGCGCATCATTCGATAGAATTCTACGGCTTTATCGTCGTCTTGATTCGCCATGGCGGAAATTAATATTTTGATGAACATTTCGTGTGTCACAATGGTAATATCCGATTCCGGCAGGGCGCATAAAAATTCAAGGGCTTCTCTTGCTCGCTTCACTGCTTCAAATAAATTTTCTTCATCGAGATGATGCCATTCACGAATCGGTTCATTTTCAACGATGTCAGCCATAACTTTCACGGCGAATTCATCATTTTTTTCTTTTCCGATAATATCCGACGGTCTGCGTAATTCACGAAAAAGAGGCGATGATGTTACCGGATCACCGACAAATCGAGAAATAGCGCCTGCCGTTTCCATGGTGCGGACATAATCACTGGAGATGATAATTTCAGACGGAATAGCGATAAAGCGTTTCGCAACGAGTGAAGCCTGCGTCTTCCCTTTTTCGTTCAGTTCGTCATTCATTCCTTGATAAACATTATTGGCGTTATCAACCGTCTGCCCGTGGCGAACGAAATAAAAACGTTTGAGAACTTTATTGGTCGGATTCATTTTTTTCTTTAAAATTATTTTTTATGGCCAAATTTTTTTCAAACAAGGTATTTTTTAAAATTTCGTCGAGGTCGGCAGCATTTTCAGGAAACGGAATATTTTTGCTTTTCAGAAAAGCCATCGAGGCCTCTGTCGCTGTCGTATTACGGCTTTTCCATCGATAATACAGGGACTGTATTTCTTCAGGAGTAAATTGGGAAGCATAATAACGGAGAAGTTCCTGCACTTTGCAAGAATCCTTTGTAACACGATAGATGAGATGATTCAGTCCTTGACTCAGAATAAATTCACACAACGCTTTTTCTTTTATATCCTCGGTGATTTCTTTATCAAAAGTCGCTCTTCTTATTATTTCAGTGATAAAACCAAAGAGCGGATTGCTTTTGTATTCACGAGAAACATTTTCTCCTCCTATTTGTTTCAAGAAATGATAAATAGCGGAATGACCGTCGCCGAGTGACATCAGAATGTGAATATCTTTTTTATTTAAAAGTTCGGGATTTTCGGAGATGATATTTCGTACTGATTCCGCAAAGTGCTCAATCATATACTCTTCACGATGAATAACAATAGGGGGCACACTATTAACGAGGCCTTCTGAAAGAACGTGGAGAGCCTTTTCATAGGATGCTCGTTTCAGTTTCCATTCAAAACTTTCTTCCTCATACAATTCAGGAAAAGACTGACCTTCTTCCTTGGAAACATCGAGAAACATGACGGGTTTCTTAATTTCCGAAAGTTGTTTCAAAATTTCATCATAAAAATCATCACCCATAGCTGGAGCTTCCGTGCCATCGCTTGCCTCTCGAAACAACGCCACACCACCACTGTCCCAACCAAAAAGCTCGGGCGCATAAATGTCTGAGTCTTTCAGGAGTGGTTTAATTCCTTTGGCATCATCCGCCGACTCGTGTGGACCGGAAAAAAGTTTAAGAAATAACGGCGGTAATTTTTCACCGTTCCATTCTTTCCCTGCAAAAAGAGCCGTGAGTTCGGCTTTCGTCCGTTCAGAAATTTCCAAAACGGGACGTTTTGTTTTTTCTTCAACAAGGTTTCCCTCCTGTTCAGGTTTGGCTTCCATGAAATATAAATTTATTTTTTTTCAAATAGATTGGCGATAGCAAGTTCAAGAGGAAGTTCGGAAATAAAAGCTTTTCCTGTTTCGCCGGAAGCTTTCAAAAAAGTCGCTAATACTTCTGAGAGTTTAAGTTCTTTATTTATCGGAAGACTGGAAAGAAAAGCAAAGTCTTCAACGGTAAAATCATCGGCAAGTGCCGTGCGCATTTCGGGAGCGAGTCGGATGAGCATTACCGCCCGCAATTTAGTAAGTACCAATTTTAGAAATACTGAAATATCAATATTCTCATCTTTGATTTGTCGAATAGCGAGATAGGCGCTTGATACATCTTCTTCATTTATCGCAGAGATGAAACCATTCACAATCGAACTTTTTGGTACGCCCGTGATTCGCTCCACTTCTTCTGCTCCTATTTTTTTCGTATCAGATGAATAGAGAACTTTTTGCAATGTTACGAGTGTGTCGCGGAATGAGCCGTCACCAAGAAGCGCGATCAGGTCTGCGGAAGCACTTTCAAGAACTCTCCCCTCTTTTTTGGCGACATCCAAAACCATGTTCTTTAATAACTCAATGGATGGTTTTTTAAAAGTGAAAACCTGACAACGGGAAAGTACAGTATCTAAAACTTTGTGCGGTTCCGTCGTCGCCAGAATGAAGATGGCGTGCGCAGGCGGTTCTTCGAGAGTTTTCAAAAGAGCATTCGCGGCGTCTTTGGTAAGCCCATGAACTTCGTCGATAATATATACTTTATATTTACCCTCAAAAGGAAAAGTTTTGACCGCTTCGCGAAGTTCGCGGATGTCATCGATTCCGCGATTTGATGCGGCGTCTATTTCATAGAGGTCGCTGTTTTTGCAACCGACAGCAGAGGCGAAGATTCGAGCGACGGAAGTTTTTCCCGTCCCTCTTGAACCGCAAAAAAGGTACGCGTGCGCGATATTTCCGCTTTTTATTGCGCCTTCAAGGACTCGGACAATATGATCCTGACCAAGGACTCCGCTAAAATCATGCGGTCGATATTTTCTATAGAGTGCTGTTTCAGACATAGTGAAAGTATACCAGAAAATGCGGCGGGTGAAAAATTGATGAAAGTAAGTAATTCGTCATGGATATATGAATAATGGTTATTCTGGATTTGATACGATATCAACGCTTTGACGACGTGGATTCCGGGTCAAGCCCAGAATGACGAACTAAACGCCGCCCCGCAAATTGCACGGTCGTCATTCTGGAGTTGATTCAGAATCCATGTTTAACATAATGAGTGGATTCCGGGTCAAGCCCAGAATGACGAACTAAAAAAAGTAAACCGCCGTCCCTGTCGTCATTCTGAACTTGATTCAGAATCCATGTTTAACATAATGACGTGGATTCCGGGTCAAGCCCAGAATGACGACTAGATTTATAAAAACATCCGGGAATTTTCCCGGATGTTTTTATTTTATTCTAAATCAATTTTTTCGTCACTGTCGCAGGATGGGCACTTTTCGCCGTCACCCTCAAATTCTCTCTCGCACTCGCTACATATTTTCGGATCTTCATTGGATTCTGTATCGCTATCAAAATCCATGTTCAAATCTTCGTCCATATGCAATTTTATTAATGAATAAACAATATTTGTTCTTCGATTATATTGAGTTTATTTGATGGCGCTCATTGGGAGAGATTCGACTGCAGGAGCGGGTTTCTTAGCTTTTGGAGCCGGTTTCTTTTTTGGTTTTGGTTTTGTATCTTTTACTAAATTTTTCCAATGCTTCTTCATGTCTTTGACGAGATCCTGAACTTCAGCAGGATCAATGTCTTTTACCTTTGCATATTTTTCAGCGATAGTATCGATAACTTTATGATAGGTCTCTTCGTCGACTGATTTTAATTTTTCAATTTTTTCAAGAGCTTCTCCTTTTGCTTTCAATATCCATCCTTTGATTTTTTTCTTATTTGCCGGTGAGGTTTTTCCCTGTCCGTACAAAAAGTATGTCCCTGCTATACCCGCAATTAAACCTGCGGCTAAAGGAAGTCCCATTCCTCCTTTCGACTCCTGCTTTTTCTTCGTTGCCATATCGTTTATCTATGATTAACTATTAATAATTAAACAACAATTATTTCCCGTTTCCGTTTTCTTTTTTCTTTTTTGTTTTTCCTTTTTCTTCAAGAGAAAATTTTTCAGCGAATTTTTTAATCGCTTCAATAATCGGACGAAGACCAAACTGTGATTCGCGAAGTGTGGCATGGACCGTAGTGAAATCAGAAACGAATCTATTTGCTTCGCCGGCGATTTTGTCGGAGACGGAACGAACATCTCTTAATATCCTGATGACTTCCGTAAGAACAATGATGATGAGCGCCGTGACCACACAAACGCAAATCGTCGTTACGAAAAAAAATACATCGGATTTTATAAAGCTTTCCATGGCTATAGTATACCGCATGCTGTGATTCACGCAAAGGATAAGAAATCCACACCCGATATTTACAGAAAAACCACTTGGCGGTGAAACCGCCAAGTGATTTTTATAGGTTCTCGTATCGATAAGCCGAGTTCTGTATTCCGACTTGCGCCGGAACGACAATCATTTATCTGGGAATTATGTTACCACAACCCTCGAGCGGCACTTTCCATCGCACCTCACTAGGCGCGAAGTTCATCAAGTTTAATGTTCATCAAGTTCATCAAGTACGACTGTTACGGCGTTACTTTATAAACTTTATGAACTTGATAAACTTTATGAACTTCAAGCGCAGCGAGGTGCGACGGAACACGGCCTTGCACACAGGTAAGAGTTTAGCCGTTTCACCTCGTATGTTACCATACGAACTCTCCCCGAAGGGAGTTTGTTTTCTTTCAAAAACAAACGTCTCTGCTCGCATCTCACGGATTGCTCCGGACGGGTGTTACCCGCTACCCTGCTACGGTCGCACCTCGCGAAGCGCGAGGGAGTTCATCAAGTTAAAAAGTTATAAAGTTTATCAAGTTACGACTGTTACGGCGTTACTTGATGAACTTGATGAACTTGATAAACTTGATGAACTTTATAACATCATACCTCGAGAGGTACGACCGTGTGTGCTCGGACTTTCCTCCCCGACGTAAACGCCGGAGCGATTGTCTGATACGGGAACCTATATCAAGTATACCATTTTTTAGAAGTCTTGACAATAGCATTATTATATTGCGTTTACGGATTAAAAAAACGGACACCATTTCTGGTGCCCGTGTATTTTGTGTATTTCTACTTTATTGTTTTTTCCAGCGAAGGTTTAATTTCTTCGGATGGTTTGCTTCGGCTTCATTTACCCTTTGAACGGGAGTGATGTGTGGAGCTTCGTGGAGAAGGTCAGGAGTTTCCTTTGATTCTTCCAAAACTTCACCCATCGCTTTAATGAATTCATCGAGCGTTTCTTTTGTTTCCGTTTCTGTCGGTTCAATAAGCATTGCGCCATGAACAGTGAGCGGGAAATAAATGGTCATCGGATGGAAGCCCTTGTCTATCAACCGTTTGGCGACATCAAGAGTAACAACACCTTTTGGCATATTTTCTTCGCTCAATAAACATTCGTGCATACAAGGACGATTAAAAGGAACTTTGTATCCGAGAGCCGCAAGCGAAACGCGAAGATAGTTCGCATTCAATACTGCTGCTTCTGCAACATCGCGAAGCCCTTTATCCCCCATTGTGCGAAGGTAAACATACGCGCGAAGGAGAACAAGAAAGTTTCCATAATGAGAATGAATACGTCCGATAGATTGTTTATCAAAATATGGGGCGAATCTTCCGTCTTTGTCTTTAATAATTCGAGGACAAGGCAAGAATGGAATGAGTTCCTTTTTTACTCCGACAGGGCCGGCACCGGGACCACCACCACCGTGTGGAGTGGAAAATGTTTTATGTGTGTTCGTTTGAATCACATCAAAACCCATATCACCGGGGCGAGCTTTTCCGACAAGAGCATTTAAGTTTGCTCCGTCGCAATAAAGATATGCGCCCTTCGCATGCAACATATCGGCAATCTTTTTAATGTTTGTTTCAAAAAGACCGAGTGTGCTTGGATTGGTAATCATCATCGCGGCGACGTTTTCATCAAGAACTTTTTCCAAAGCTTCGATATTAACGGAACCATCGGGGTCCACTTCAATGTTGATTGGAGTGAATCCTGCAAGCACTGCGCTTGCGGGGTTGGTACCATGTGCTGATGTGGGGATAAGAACCTTTTCTCTTTTTTCTCCGCGGGCGCGAAATGCGGCGCGAATAATTTTAAGACCGGTTAATTCTCCATGAGAACCTGCGACAGGATTAAGCGTAAACGCATCCATACCGCAAATTTCATTCATCATCTGTTCAAATTCAAAAAGCATTTTAAAAGCGCTTTGTGTTTCGGAAACGGGCATGTACGGATGAAGTCCTGTCCATCCTTTCATAGATGCGACACGTTCATTCATCCGAGGATTATGTTTCATCGTGCAGGAACCGAGCGGATAAAATGTACCATCCACACCGACGTTCTTTTGAGAAAGCCGAGTGTAGTGGCGTATCATTTCCGGTTCGGAAACTTCGGGAAATCCTTCAAGCTCTCCCCTTGTTTGAAGCAATTTCCTCGGTAATACTTTCAAGTCAGAAGGAATTTCCGGTAAATCAACTCCGATTCGCCCGGCACTTCCTTGTTCAAAAATGAGTTTTTCCGGTTCATTATGAATCATTTTAAAATCTCCGTAAGTGCATGAACGAATTTATCAACGTCTTCATCGGTATTCATTTCCGTAACAGAAATGAGAATATCGTTTTTATTTTCAGGATAATTATCTGCAAGAGCGATGCCGCCGAAAATTTTATAATCGGAGGCAAGACGGTGCAAGAGTTCACATCCTGATAATTTTGTACGAATGACAAATTCATTGAATGTTGTTCCTGAAAATGGTTCTTCAATATTTTTTATGAGAGAAAGACGAGATCTGAGAAGAAAGGCTTTTTCATAATTCAACTCAGCCAATTGAGGCAATCCTTTTTTTCCGTGAAGAGTAAGATACATCGCTGCGGTAGTCGCACACAATGCTTCATTCGTACAAATATTTGAAGTCGCCTTCTCACGTTTGATATGTTGTTCGCGAGTTGCGATAACAATTACGAAAGCATCTTTCCCTTCTTTATCTTTACCGCGTCCGATGAGACGGCCGGGCAGGTTGCGAACATTCGCAGTGCCGGTGGCAATCAAACCTAAAAGCGGTCCGCCGAATGATGGTGGCAATCCGAATGATTGTCCTTCACCGACGAAGATATCAACGCCGAATTCGCCCGGTGGTTTTAAGAGAGCGAGTGAGAGCGCTTCGGTTGTTACCGAGATAAGAAGTGTTTCAACTTTCGTCGCAACTTCTTTCGCTTCACCTAAATCTTCTATCACACCGAAGTAATTTGGATAGCCGACAACCATACACATGGCGTCAGTTATTTTTTCGGGATCAAAAATTGTTTTGCCTGTTTTTTCATCAAAAGGCAATTCGACAATCGGTACATCTATGTCACGCATATAAGTACTGAGTGTTTCTCTATAATGTGGATGAAGTGCTTTTGATACATAAACAATTTTTCCTTTTCTGGAAAGTCGTTTAGCCATAAGTACCGCTTCCGCAGTTGCTGTTGCTCCGTCATAAAGAGAAGCATTCGCAACATCCATACCTGAGAGCATCGCGATGTATGTTTGAAATTCATACAAGGCTTGAAGTGTTCCTTGGGAAGCTTCGGGCTGGTATGGAGTATATGAGGTCAAAAATTCTTCACGAGAAAGAAGTGCTGAAATAGCAGCCGGTATAAAATGGCGATTTATGCCACCACCCAAAAAGGATGTTTTTTTAACGGCGGCTTCACTTTCTTCCGCAAATTTTTCCATGACGGCGGTGAGTTCCATTTCGGAAAGCGGGGCCGGCAAATTAAGCGGTTTTTTCAAACGCAATTCCGACGGAATTTGTTCGAAGAGTTTATCAACGTGATCTACGCCAATGGTTTCAAGCATCGCGTCATGATCACTTTTTGTTTCGGGAATATATCTCATACATCCTCCTGTTTTTCGATAGTTTTACCAATTTTTTTTCGCTTTTCAAAGTGCGAAATTCTGAGTCTAGTATAACCACTTTTTGACGTAAAAGTCAACCCCCTGACCGATGAAAATAGTACACAAAAAAAAGACGGAAATATCCGTCTTTTTTATTTTTTTTATAGGTGCATTCCCTCTTGAAAAACATTTCCGCTTCGTGTCTGAATGGCTTCTTCTATTTTCTTCAGAACTTCGGGTATTCCTTCTTTTTTTTCTGCAGAGAATGGTATGAATGGAACCTTGCCGATGACCTCCATTATTTCTTTCAATTGTTTCGGTCTGGCGGTTTTGTTGATTCGGTCAAATTTATTTCCGATTACAATAAAAGGAATATTTCCTTCGGTGAGTGCTTTTATCATTTCGGTGTCGCGCTCGGTAGGTCCGATATAGGCATCAATGAGAACGAGGACGAGAGATATCGGCGCATCGGATTCAAACAAATACCACATGATATATTTCACCAATTTTTCTTTATCACCGTCAGGGGCTCTGGCATAACCGTATCCGGGAAGATCGACAAAATAAAATTCTTTATTGATGAGGAAGAAATTGATCTCCTTGGTTTTTCCGGGAGATGAACTGGATTTAGCCAAACCTTTGTGATTGACCAGCGCATTGATGACGCTCGATTTTCCCACGTTTGAGCGCCCAACAAAAGCGAACTCCAACTTGGGATCGCCTAATATCGGATCCGTTCCGCGGATACCCTTTACAAATGTGGCTGAATCTATTTTCATACCCTCATCATAGCACATAATCAGGAAAAATACAGACAAAAAAACCCCGTAACTCCTCACAACTGTCATTCTGAACTTGATTCAGAATCCACTTCAATTGCGATAAACATGGATCCTGAATCAAGTTCAGGATGACGACCGACATTATAAAATATACAATTTATAGAGGCGTGATTAATTACAGAAAACCCGGCAGGTGATGCCGGGAATTTAACTAATACATACTGAATGCTTTATAAAAGAACCAAAAAGAAAAGAGAATAAGGATGAACGCTGCAATTTTTGTCATACGAAATGCAATATCATTCGACACGTTTGCTCTCAGTCGTGACGTCGCAAAAACAACAACTGACAAAACAAGGAGTTCTCCGAAAATAACTCCGGATCCATCGATTGCGGCAATGAACCAGCTATTTTTTAGCATGTCTGCGATTATTAACGGAGAAAGAACTCCAATCCACCAAAAAAGATTAATCGGATGGACGGCGGTAAGAAGGAACCCGGTAACAAAAACATTTCCTCCTTTTTTTACATTTTGTCTCGGATGAAAAGAATTTATCGACGAACGAATTCCCTGATATCCGGCGAAGAGCAAAGTAATTCCGCCGAGAACCCAGAGATATATCTCAGGAATTAATTTTTGAAAAATTACCGCTGAACCCGAAAGAGAAAGAAAAAGATATCCGGTCTCTGCAAGACAAAAGCCTGCAACTGCCGTCATTCCCAGAAAAAATCCTCTTTCCATACTTTTTTGAAAAATATAAAATGAAGATTGCCCGAACTGAAGCGAAGCGAAAAAACCGATGGAGAAACAAACGAAGAAATTTTGAGTTATCACGATAACCCTCCATGTAAAATATGTCTTTTTTCAAGATAACACATATGTACAGAAATATCAAATAAAAGAGAACCCTCAATATAAATTGAGGGTTCGTGTTATTACAGAATAGAAATCTTGAATTTTAATAATTATCTATCGTCCCATTCGCGAGCTTCTTGTTCGGTCATAAGCTGTCCTCGGAAGAGAACGTGCTTGACGAAACGATCAGGAAAGATTGGTTCTTTTTTTGGAACTTCTGTTTGTTCAACGGTTGTATCGATTATAATACCCATACTACCGGCTGAGCGATAAATTGCTTGTACTTGCATGGAAACACTCCTGTGGTGTTAAAAGTGAAAGGCTTATTCAGGACGAATTTTATAGCCACCGCGTGAGTTAGTAAATAAAGTTAAATAATAATTAGGTGGTGGCTATAAAGCTCATTCCGAATATTTCATTTATTTTATCTTCCTATTTCTAAGTTTATTTTATCATATTAAATTATTTTGTCAAGTGTTACAAAACGCCTTATTTTAGAGTATTATATGGTAATGGAAAACAAACAAAAAATTATTGTCGTAACGGGCGGAGCCGGCTTTATCGGTTCACATTTGATTGAAAGCCTGGTCACTTCCCCTCTAAATCGTGTTATCTCTCTCGATAATTATTTTACCGGAAAAAAAGAAAATCATATTCCCGGTGCCGAATATCGTGAAGGTCATACAAAAGATATTGAGAAATTAATTCCTGAAACGCCGGATATAATTTATCACTTGGGAGAATATTCTCGAGTCGAAAAAAGCTTTGATGATGTATCAATTGTCTGGGACATGAATGTCGCCGGTACTTTTAGCGTGCTTGAATTTTGTCGAAAAAAAGGCTCGAAGATTCTTTACGCCGGTTCCAGTACCAAATTCGGAGATGGTGGAATGGGAAGAGACCAAAGCCCTTATGCGTGGACAAAAGCGACGAATACTGATTTAGTCGTAAATTACGGAAAGTGGTTCGGCATTGATTTTGCCATTACTTATTTTTATAACGTATACGGCGGAAGAGAAATTTCGAAAGGAGAATATGCGACACTTATGGGTATTTTTAAAGAGCGATATTTATCAGGAATGCCTTTTTCTATTGTTTCCCCGGGAACACAACGAAGAAATTTCACCCATGTCGACGACATCGTATCAGGTCTCATTCTTGTCGGAGAAAATGGACACGGAGATGAATACGGGCTTGGTGCGACCGAAAGTTATTCCATTCTTGAAGTTGCGCAAATGTTTGGCGGCGAAATAGAGATGCTTCCGGAAAGACCCGGAAACCGTATGGGTTCGTCGCTGGATATTCACAGAGCGACACAAGAGCTCGGATGGAAAGCAAATCGAAAACTAACCGACTTTATTGAAGAAATTAAATCGAAGAAAAAATAATGAAAAAGATTCTTATTTTTTCACTGGCCTATTATCCGAAACATGTCGGTGGGGCTGAAGTGGCAATAAAAGAAATTACCGATAGAATCTCATCTGAAGAGTTTGAATTCCACATGGTAACTCTCCGTTTTGATGACACTTTACCGAAAGAAGAAAAAATTGGAAATGTTTTTGTGCACAGAATCGGACCGACAAAACATAATCCTACCATATCGGACTTACGGAAGTTCCCGCTGTACGCAAATAAAATCGTGTATCAATTTCTCGCTGTTTGGGAGGCTCATCAATTACACAAAAAATATCATTTTGATGCCACGTGGGCAATGATGGCACATTCCTCCGGAGTGCCGGCGGGTATTTTCAAAACACTTCATCCGGAAGTTAAGTATTTGCTGACTCTTCAAGAAGGTGATCCGATTGATTATATCAAGAAAAAAATGCGTCCTATTTATCCGCTTTTTGCTCGTGCATTTACCAAAGCCGATATGATACAAGTTATCTCTACCTTTCTCGGCAAGTGGGCTCGTGATATGGGATTTAAGGGAAGAATGGCCATCGTTCCAAATGCGGTAAACACCAAACACTTCTCACAGGATTACAAAAAGGAAGATATCGAAGCCCTCAAACAAAAACTCGGGAAAAAAGAAGGTGATATTTTTCTCATAACTTCCTCGCGTCTCGTGAAGAAAAATGCTATAGACGATGTTATCAAATCTCTTACTTTCCTTTCTGAAAATATAAAATTTCTTATTTTGGGAATTGGCCCCGACGAAGAAACACTCCGCAATCTGGCAAAAGATAAAAGTGTTTCCGGACGCGTTATGTTTCTTGGTCAGATAGACCACAAAGAAATGCCGTTATATTTAAAAGTATCTGATATTTTTATTCGCCCTTCCCTTTCAGAAGGATTCGGCAATTCATTCATCGAAGCTATGGCTTCGGGAATTCCCGTTATCGCCACACAAGAAGGTGGAATATCCGATTTTCTTTTTGATCCCGAATTAAATCCTGAAACTCCCGCAACCGGCCGAGCCGTAAAGCCAAACGACCCACAAGGGATAGCGAGAGCCGTTACCTTATTTATCGATAAAAAAGATGAGACGGAAAAGATTATTGCCACCGCAAAGAAAATGGCTTTTGAGAAATACGACTGGGATATCATTGCAAAAGATATAAAAGAACAGGTTTTTGAAAAACTTCTTAAATAAAATTTAGTTTTTAAAAAAATCTCCGAAGGACAATCCTTCGGAGATTTTTTATAATGATTTTATCTCGCCATCATTCCTTCGGCATCTTCGAATTTGATAGAGAGGATTTTTGAAACACAATCTACACCAACCGTGACGCCATAGATAATTCCCGCGTGGGACATTGTTTCTCTATTATGAGTGATGATAATTAACTGAGACGTAACGGAGAGTGATTCCAGCATCATTCCGTATTTTTTGGAATTTGATTCATCGAGGGCGGCATCAGTCTCGTCGAGAACGAGGAATGGCGGTGGGTTTACTTGAGAAACGGCAAAGAGCAAAGCTATCGAAGTGAGGGTTCTTTCGCCTCCTGAGAGCATCTGAATGCCACGCAAACGCTTGTGTGGAAGCGTAATGTTGATTTCCAAGCCTTCCTCTTCATCTTCCTCGGGGATTGGAACATCGGTTGCCGTCAGGACTTCTTCCACCTCATTCTTTTTCTTCTTCTCAGGAAGAACCGCTTTGAGCGAAGCCGTACCTCCTCCAAAAAGAATGGTAAAATATTCTTGGAATTGTCGGTTAATCTTATCCAGTCCTTCCTTAAATTCAACGGTAAGTTTTTCGGAAAGTTCGGTAATTAATAAACCTAAAGATTCTGCGCTCTTGGTTAAGTCTATAAGTTCTCGTTCAAGGAAAGCATCGCGTTCAATAACATCTTCATATTCTTTGAGTACGTCTTCCCCTCCGCCGACACCGAGCTCCTCGATGCGGATTTTCATTCGTTCAATCGTCTTTTTTCTCTCGCGCTGTTTTTCTCTTTCCTCGTTAATCACTTCTTCTTCAGTGATAAGAAGATTTCCGTAATCAAGTATCTCACGCCCGATTAATACACCGGCTTCTCCAAGTTCATTCTTAAAATCTTGTTCCTCGTGCTCAACTTCGTACATGCGACTTCGGCAGGAATTTACTTTTATTGCGGCATCGCTCCGATCAGACATCATCTGGAAAAGTTCGCGTTCAATATCTCGCGTAGCATCCTTTTCTTTTTCCATCTCAGATTTCATTGCGGCATAAAGCGCCTGCACTCTGTCTTCTTCCTCTTTAAGCGCATGCATTTCCTTTTCAACCCTTTCCTTTTCCTCCCGCATTTTTACGAGCTCCGCTTCATTTTCTTCGGTTTTCTCAATTTCCGGTTTTTCGGTGTTTTCTGTGTGAGATTCTACTAATGCGTGTAAATAACCTTTTATTTTTTCCAGAATATCTTTTATACGGCCCATGTCTTCAGAACCGGATGCTTCAATTAATAAGCCCTCGGCAATAGTAACCATTTCACGAACCTTCGATAGTGGTACAAAGGTTTCTTTAATTTTTATGGCAACCTGCTTATCTCTTTCTTTTCGACGAATCTCGAATTCTATCATTCCTTCCAAACGTCCGAGAGCACGAGAAAATTCATCTTTCTTTGCGCGAACGGAGCGAATATCTGTTTCCAGTTTCAAAATTTCCGAAGAACCGGATTTTTCTTTTTCAGAAAGAGCGATTACTTCTCTGGCTTTTTCGATTTTCTCATCAAGAGCGCGAAGTTCTTCTTTCGGCCCTCTGGCTTCATCTTCAAGAGCGCGTTTTTTCCAGTTCACGTATAATTCCTCTTTCTTCAAATATTCCGCATAAGAACCGGAAAGCTCCGAACGAAGTTTTTTGACTCGTTCAATTCGTTCTACCTGTTTTTTTAAAAATGAAATGCGTGGGGCGAGTTCTTTTCGAAGTAAGGAAACTTCTCTGACATTCTCTTCGGTTTTCTTTAATTTTTTCTCGCTCTCGCTGATCTTGTATTGATAGATACGAAGTCCGAGCGCATCTTCAATCATGATACGACGCTCTCGAATACTGGAAAAAAGAAAGCGGTCGGTTTCACCTTGAGAAATAATATGATGTGCGGAAGACCCAATGTGGGCCACAGAGAGAAGCTCGACGATATCTTTAAGGCGAACAGAAGTGCCGTTTATTGTGTAATTATTGGCGCCATCTCGAAAGACTTCGCGCCCGATAACAACTTCATCATAATCAATATCAAAGACTCGGTCGACATTGTCGAAAGTAATAAAAACAGATGCATGATTCAATCGTCCTGCCATTTTTGAACCGTTCCAGATGAGGTCTTCTCCTCTTTTTCCGCGCATGGATTTAATGGATTGTTCTCCGAGAACAAAGCGCATCGCTTCCGCAACGTTTGATTTCCCTGAGCCGTTCGGTCCGACAATCGCAGTAACAGAAGCGCTGAAATCCAGCGTCGTTTTACGCGCAAACGATTTAAACCCCGTTAACTCTATTTTCTTCAGTCTCATTACTTCTATTTTACAATTATTAAAGCTATTTTACAAAGTAAAACCCCCGAAGTTTTATTCTTCGGGGGTTGAGCTCTGGGTTAATTATGTTCACTCAAAAGAGTTTTTTTCAGGCATCGGCGAGGTGAAATCTTCGGGTTCAACCTGATATTTTGTTTTCTGGAAAATCGCCGAAGATTTTTAAAAGACAATCCGCTTGTAGCTGATCATTTTTTTCAAGATTAGCTCTTGCTTCTTCCAAATATTTTTCGAATTGTGCTTGTTTTTTTTCTTTCTCGCAACGACACAGAACGTCTAGATGTCTGATGGTTCTATTCGGACCTATTTTGATCACGGGATATCGGACCTGTACTTCACCGCATTTTTCACAAACGTTTACAATAATAGTATATTTCTTCATTTTCTTCTCCTTTCTCTGGTGGGACAATAATTAATTTCATTAAGAACTAATGAACATACCGTTTTTTAGACTACTATTTAATTTAAATTTTGTCAAACAGATTTTTCATCCAAAAATTCCTTCAATTTCTCCAGGGCGATTTTTCGCATTCCACTTTCGTGCCATTCTCCTTCGGTCATTTCGGCTCGGGTTTTCGTGTAGCCGTCGGGGATGAAAATTTTATCCCAACAAAAACCTCCTTCACCACGTGGTGATTCTGCGATTGTTCCCCGAACGAGTCCGGAAAAAATATGAACTTCCTTTCCGTCACAATACGCAAACTCGACTTCGGTTTGAGCTTTCCTTGTTTCAAAAGAATCGAGCATTCGACACATCCCTTCGTTCCCCACCGTCTGGTCAAACCATTTAATGAGCGGCCCCGGAAGCCCTTTGAGCGCATCAAAAGTAACAGAGACATCCTCAATCAAAACAGGTTTCCCCACCTCGGTAAAAGCTCTTCTCGCCTTATCTTCAACAACTTCGCGAAGGTCGAGCGACTGGATTTCAGGAAGGTCAAGTTTTTGATGTTCCACTTCCATGTGAAAATAATCCGCGAGGTATTTCGCTTTGTTGGCATTCCCCGTTATAAAAATAAGTTTATTATTTTGCATTTTTCTTCACTCCCTTAAAGAACAATACCGAATTTCCGAGAGGTAAGAAGTCGGTGGCAAAATTATAAAATGCCGCGAAGGCAAGCCCGGCGATTCCACTGAAAACAAGATAGAACCCGATGGCATTACTCAAAATCCAAATGATGATATCGGTCTTCACCACCTTTTGAGTTTGTCTTCCGAGATTAATCATTTCCGCAACCTTCGAAAGATCATCATTTAATATTACGATATCGGCAGATTCAACGGCAACGGCGGTTCCTCCTCCTCCCATGGCAATTCCAACATCGGAACGTGAAAGCGCGGGCGCATCATTAATGCCGTCTCCAATCATACATATCGGGCCACGAGGGATAAGTTTTTCAAGCTCATTCAATTTGTCTTCCGGTTTTAATGAAGATCGATATTCAACAATTCCCAATTCGCGAGCAATTTCTTTTGCGACAATTTCGTTGTCTCCCGTGAGCATAACTATACGAATCCCAAGTTCGTGCAATTTCTTCATCGCTTTTTTCGCTTCCGGTCGTATGGTATCGGCGATAGAAACAACACCCAGAATTTTTCTATTGGCGATAACGAAAAACGCCGCTTCTCCCCTTTCTCCTGCGGAATCGAAAGCATTTTTTGCATTCTCAGAAAGCGGAACGTCGTGGTCGAATATCATCGACATATTTCCCACCAAAACATCTTCACCGGCAGTTCTCGCTCGAACACCTTTCCCCGCCACCAATTTATAATCATCAGGATCAGGAATTTCGCCGAAGTTTTTTACCGCTTCACGATAGACGGCCTTTCCGATTGGATGGTCTGAGAATTTTTCCGCAACACCGGCAGCGCGCCAAAAAACTTTTTCCGTAACGTTCGGTTCAAAAACAACCAGCTTCACCGCGATAGACCCGTATGTAAGTGTTCCGGTTTTATCGAGAACAACCAGCTTCACGCGAGAAAGGGCATCAAGCCATTCCCCTCCTTTAATTATGACACCTTGTTTTGCCGCATGACCGAGAGCAGCAGCTACCGCCATAGGAATGGCAACGGCCATATCATCGGCACAGGCAATCAAGAATAAAGCGCCGGTCATTACCATGTTACGAGTAAAATAATAGGTGATAAGTCCTAAAACAATAACCACCGGCAAAAATATTCCTGCGAATTTATCAGCGAGACGTTCAGAACGAGATTTATTTTTTGATGCCTCAGAAACAAGCTTGATCATTCGCGAAAGAGTGGAATCTTCTCCGACACGCACGGCTTTCACTTTCAAAAAACCGGCCTCGTTTATTGTTCCGCTCAGAACGGTATCACCGATTATTTTTCCGACAAGTCGCGATTCGCCGGTAACAGATGATTCATTGATATCAGCTTTTCCAAACACAACCGTTCCGTCGATGGGGATTACCGCGCCGTTTTTCACCATAAGAATATCATCTTTTCTAACAAGGCTGGCATCTATTTCTTCCAATTCTCCCGAAGGGGTTTCGCGTAAAGCAAGTCTCGGTTTAAGCGAAAGAAGTTCTTTGATAGCATTTCCCGCTCGCGATTCAGTCTTCCACTCAAGCAAATCCGCAAAAGTCAGCATGAGAACTATAAAGGCGGCAGAGGTAACTTCACCGGCAAAAAAAGCGATAGCAACGGCAAAAATATTGAAAGTATCAATTCCAATCTTTCTCTGAAAAATAGAGTTCATCGCCCCAACCGCGGTTTCCAGAGAACCGAGCAAAGCGATAACAAAAAGGATATTCCCTTGGTCTTTTCCTCCAAGAAAATAAAAATGAAAAAGCGCGAGGAGTATGGCTCCAATTAAAATATATTGTCGATACGGCGGTATAAAATATTTATCTATATAAATTTTTATCATGCAAAATAATTATGCAAAAAGATACAAAAAAGTATTAACAAAGAAATAGACGATTCCAAAAATAAATGCGGACCAGAATGATTCAATAAAAAACCCGGGGACAATTTCCGCTGCGAGGAGAATTATGGCGGTATTTATAACGAGAGCAAAAAGTCCAAGCGTTAAAACCGTCACGGGGAGAGTTAAAAATAGAAGTACCGGACGCAAAAAAGTATTGAGAACCCCGAGGACAATCGCGACAATGAGTGCTGTGGTAAAATTCGATACACGAACACCCGGCGTCACATATCCGGTAACAAAAACAGCAATAGTGCTTAAGAAAAGATGTAAGATAGTTACCATGTTTTTATTATAGCATATATTTAAAATGAGAAAAATTTCATTTGACCACACTGTGCTTATATGATAAAACAGCACTAGATTCGTTACATCAAAAGGAGGAATAATGTGCTGGCTTATTTGGTATTTACGATCTGTTTTCTGCAAACACTCTTGGGAGTTTGAGGAAATAGTTCTTACAAAAAAGGGTCCCGATTGGATCGTATCAAGAATAAGGGTTTCCGCCACGTGTAAAAAATGCGGGTGGCACCGCTCATTCTGGAAATACTGAAGAGAGGTAAAAAATGATAATTACAAAAGCGGGAAAAAGGATTGTTAATAAATGGGTATCCAAGGTCATTATCTGCCCGAGATGCGCATGTGAATTTCGCCTTGAAGAAAAGGATAGACAAAGCGAAGTGGAACACGTCCTCATCTGCCCGAACGTGTACTGCAAATATAAGTTCGTTCAATATATTGAGGATTAAAAAGCGTATAAACGAATAGTTTTTTGAAATTTAACAAAGGAGATAACAATGAATACGTTTTATTGTTTGCTTTCCTCATTTGTACTCTTTGCTTTCATTATATATTGTATGAAACATGTATGCGCAAAGAACTGCAATGAGGCTCCACGAGATGATAAAGAAGAACCTATCTATTGCCGATGGAGAGACGGTAAATGGGATGGAGAATATCGCAATAAAGAAGGAGAAATAATAACTATGGCTCAGAAGAAAAAAGTAACGGAAAAAGAAAAAATCAAAACGAGACTAGAAGAAACAAAAAAAGAATTTAAACAACCTTTTTACTGTCATTGGATTAACGGTAAATGGGATAGAAAATTTCGCGACGCCGAAGGTAATATCGTCGAATAACAAGACCCCGCCCCGAATAACATCGGGGCGTTTTTTTATTTCTAATTATAATTCCATTTGTCGTCATCCGGTACTCCGACACGAGATGATTCATTCAGACACAAAACGTGGATACCGGATCGCTGTCCGGTATGACGACGGGACACAAAAAAAGCGCTCCATGATCTACATCATGGAGCGCACTCTATTTATTGACTTGTTTTTTTATTACTATGGCCTTTATGGCTATAGCGACGAGTGTGTTTCTTTTCTAACTTATCTTCTGCAAGTTCGAAAATTCGAAACTTCACATCGGCAAAGAACATGTCACCTTTTTTGGTTCTCTCTTTACGTAACACGGCAAGATATTTGGGACCGGCAATTGGCTCAATAACTGAGTTTCTTGAGATCTCATATTCATGACCTGAAACGAAAGCAGAAATACCACCGTGGCGAGATTCTTTCTTGGTGAAAGTTATCTCAACACATCCTTCTTTTTTCGCACGAGCGATGGTTTCTTTTTGAATTTTTACGGCCTCTTTCAAAGAGACTTTTTCATCAACAAGACTTCCTTCACTTCGAACGGTAGCAACGCTTGAACCGCGTTTATATCCGACTACGATTTTATTACCGCCGACAAATTTATCGGGAGATAATTCTTCGAGCCATTTTGGATCAACAAATGAACACATTCTCATATATTCTTTTGTTGTACGAACCACTTCAAGAGTACACAACATTGGAGGTTTAGAGCCAAAAGTACTTGAACCGGGGTGTATAAACACAGGGTCATTAACACGACCTGGGACGACCGGGTAATAGGCATTGCTTCCGCCTGAACGACGGTTGTTTTTACCTTTACGTTCGTCTGTACGTCTGTCACCGGTGTCGGTTCTTTCTTCTTCCTTGGTTTTATACAAGTTGTGGACTAAGCCTAATGCAATCGCTTTCAATATTTTTTCAACATTGTTAGTGGTTGTTGCATCAATGCCAAACTCAGCAAGCATTTCAAGCAATTGATTACGAACGTCTGACATTTCCATCAGACCTTTGTCGTTCATATAGTTTTCCAAACACCACTCGGTATCGCCGACGTGTTCTTGGTATTCATCCCAAATATTCAAGAATGTTAAAGCATCTGAAACTTGAGATTCAAAACGTTTATGAGCCGCGTCTGATTTTACTTGTTCTTCTTCTTCAGGAGGACGAAGCATAATATGACCGGCAGCAATAGCTGAAACGATGGTTGCGATTTGTTCCACACAACCGTATTTAACAGAGTTCAACAACATGTTAGCTAATACAGGTTCTAAAGGCAGTTTTGCCATTTTTTTACCATGATCAGTTAACACTTCGTTTTTATCCATTGCGCCCATTTTCTTCAATGATTCATAAGCTGATACAAACAGCGCATGAGAAGGAAGATCTATGAACGGAAAGTGTTCAACGTCTTCGATACCGATATATCTCATATTAAGAATAACGGAATCAAGACTTGTGCGACAGATTTCAGGTTTAGTGAATTCAGGTAATGCTTCGTATTCCTCTTCGGTATACAAACGGTAGCAAGTACCTTCTTGTGTACGACCAGCACGGCCTTTACGTTGGTTCACACCTGATTTTGAATGCGGTTTGGTTTGCAAACTTGACCTTCCGCTATTCGCGTAAAAGTCCATTTGTTTAATCGTACCGGGGTCAACAACAAATTTTACACCAACCGGAGTAATAGAAGTTTCAGCCACGTTAGTAGCAATGATAACTTTTCTTTTACCGGGATAGTCTAAAAATATCGCAGCCTGTTCATTCAAGTCCATATGACCATAAGCGGGAAGTATTTCAATATTCTCAAGCTCTCTGGCTTTCAAAAATTCGATACAAGCAGCTATTTCATTACGACCGGGTAAGAACGCAAGGATGTCACCAACAGCGCCACCTTCGTGGATGTCGGCAATTTTTTGAGCTACTTCAAGCGGTGCACCACGGGGGTTAAAAAGTTCCCTTTCAAAATGTGGTACTTCACTGTAAATAACTTCAACGTCATATGTACGGCCGGGAATTTCAATGATAGGAGCATCATTAAAAAACTTTGAGAACTTAATCGCGTCGATTGTCGCAGAAGCGATAATGATACGAAGTTCAGGACGGCTTTTTCTGATGTTCTTCAAATGACCTAAAATATAGTCGATGTTTGTACTACGCTCGTGAGCCTCGTCAATCATAACGGCACTATATTCTGTCAATTCGGGGTCATACAACATTTCTTCAGTTAAAATACCATCAGTCATATACTCAATTTGAGTATCAGCATTAGTGGTGTTCCAGAAACGAGTATGTCCGGCAACGATGTTTTTTTCTGAATCAATGAAGCCTGCAACATACGGCATTAAGCTGTGTGCTGCAATACGACGAGGTTCAGTTACACCAATTTTACCGAAATATCCCAAACCTGCTTCAAGCAAGAATAAAGGAATCATTGTTGTTTTACCGCAACCGGTTTCACCGAGTACGACAACAACTTGATTGTCTTTAATTTTCTGAATAATCGATTCTCTTTTTAAAAGAATCGGTAAATCGGGGAGCGGGTGTATACCAACCACTTCCGATAAATTTCGTGCGTATGGTATTACGTTCATTTCAATCTCCACAAAGCAGCGTCTGTTGTTTTCACAACAGGCCCGGCTACTTTGCGCACGATAATCGCGCTTCCCTCATCACTGAGAGCAAAAGAGCCGGACAGCTCGTGGCCTTTTCACCGTTCGGTAAAAAGGGAGGAATCTGTCTATTGACGTTCAGTTGTCAAAGGACTTCGATACCCTTTCATACTACCACAACCTACATAAAAAGTCAAGGATACACGAGCCTATAAAAAAATAACCCCGCTCGTTAAACGAGCGGGGTTTTTACTTATTTTATCTTCCCTTTTTTGTTTCCTTTATACTTCATTTTTGGTAAAGGTTCAACAAATTCTTCTCTTGGGGAAATAACGGCACGACGATCTTCCCAACCTGTTTCTTTCTGTATTTCTCTCCAATTTTTTGGATCATTAATAGATGCTTCCAACTCGGTAATACGCAACGCAACACTCTTGATGTTGGTTATTTCTTCATACAACCAAATTGGTGTTGAAAGCGCATTGATAACTTCTCCGAGAGCATAGCTTGTTTTTGAAACAATACCGTATTTCACAAATCCGGAGAATACATTATATCCAAAGAACGTAATAGGAAGCACCGACCACAACTGAGCATATAAGCCAATCCAGAGATCATACCAAAGTTTATTGTGGAATAATCGTAGATTTTTTTTCCTCATATTAATCATTAAATCGGTAAGCTTAGCGCAAGAATCATCACGATTTTTATTTCGTTGAAAAAATTCCAGAGCACTTCGATATACAGCTTCTGCATCGTTTATGTCATATCTGCATTTTTTTAAGTTGATACCAAAAAATGAAGTAATCATAAGCGCTACGATACAGATGATAAGAACAATCCAAAATAATTTTCCGGGAACTTCACTGAAATAAAAGAAATCATAATATTTACTCAGTGCCCAAATTTGAGGTACAAACATAAAGAGTACTAAAATCGCACGAACTGAAGATTTGACGACTCCCAGGAATTTATTTACAAACTCCTTGATGCTTACTTCCAGACGTTGTGATGGTCCGTCAATATCGCGAAGTGTTTTATTCCAATTCGGTAAATAATAGTATGTCATTGCTTCATACCAGAACCAACAATACAAACTTGATACTAAGTTAATGACCGCTCCTATTCCGATGAGGATAGCAGCAATTTTAACCGCTTCAAAAATAAATTTATCAAGAAGCTGTTCAAGCGAATAATCTTTTGATCCTGAAACGACATCCCCAAGTACCTGCATCCACTCGCCTAAACGAGAAGACGTTTCTACTTGAAAATAGAACAACGACAATAAGATAATGGCACCTCCAAAAGCAAGAGGCGCCCATTTCCAGCTTAAAAAATAAGACCGAAACATACGACACCTCCGATGGGGTTAATGTTTTGTCAAAGAAATCTTATTTTTACAATAACATATAAATTATTATTGTGCAAGTCTACTCTTCTTCCCTTGTTGGGAAAAACCACCAGACAAAGAAAAAGTGAACGAAAGAGAATGTGGCAACAAATAATACGATTCCGTTTAATTTCACGAGGGGAATAGGTACCACATTAAAAAATTCCGAAAGAATAGGCGATAAGAAAACAATGAGCATTACCATTATTTCAAGAATACCGAGCCATAAAAAGTGAAACTTTTTTTGTGTTGAAGTATGGCCTTCATAAACTCTTGATGAGAATAAAAAGAAGATATATCCGACTGAGGCGAACGAGATTACCATAAGAGTTCTCATTTCACCGGCAGAAACAGAATTGATATTCATCATATAGATTCCCATTATACAAACAGATTGAAAAAATGCGGCGAAAAAAGGAAACGGTAAAACTCTTTTTAAGAATGATTCATTTTTTTCTCTTAATCCATTTTCAATTGGTCTGATGGCCCAATAGGAAACTAAAAGCCCGGGAAGACCAATAGCAAAATAATTTATAAGAGTTACATTAAGTGGAGTCAAAGGATAGGAAAAACCAAGAAAACTTATCCAAAGAAAAAGAAAGAAACCGACGAAAGTTTGGTTAAGAAAAATACCGGCAAAAATTTCGATGTTCTTAATAATACTATCGGCCATTTTTACCCCTCCAGGAAGTTCCGCAAAACTGTTATTCGTAAGAACGACGGAGGCAATTTGTCTTGTCGCCGGAGCGCCGTCAAACATCGCAATTCCGATATCCGCTTTTTTTATGGCGAGTGCATCGTTGGCTCCGTCTCCAATCATAGCCGTGAATCCATCCTTCTTCAGCGCCTCGATAATTTTTTCTTTTTGCTCAGGTTTAATTCTTGCAAAAATTGTATAAGAAGAAGTTTTTTCGAGATAGTCCTTTTTGCTCCATTTTTCAAGCTCATTTCCGATAATCATCTTTTCCGAATTATGAACACCTGAAAGTGATGCGATGGTCTTAACGGTTTCCGGATTGTCTCCGGAAATAATTCGGATAAACACTCCCCTTTTTTGAAAAAAATCTACGGTATCACGAATACCCGGCCGAAGATTGTTATTCAATATATATACGGCAACCAAAGAAAGAGATGAATCTTTAAGATTGCGAGTGAACCCAATCCCCGCAGCTTTAACAACTGCAATGATTCGTTTTCCGGAAAGAGCGTGAGAATCCATAAGAAGCTCAAGCCATTCTTTCTCACTTTTTTTAGCAAGGTGTGAAATAAATATTTCCGGCGCCCCCATGAGTACCGCCTCTCTTTTGTGGGAATGTTTCAAGATAACCAAACCATAACTTCTTTCCGAAGAAAAAGAGAGTGCTTCAGAAACTTCACTGCCACGAACCGGGCCAAGATATTTCTTTATGGCGAAAACGGACTCAGATGAATCTCCGGATTCAGATAAATATGTAGAAGAAAGATATTTTGCTTCTTCCTGCGAAATCCCCGGTGGTACATGCATTTCCATGACCGTCAGTATGTTCTCGGTAAGAGTCCCTGTCTTATCCAAACAAAGATTTTTTATTCGCCCTAGTTTTTCGGTGGCATTTACATCCTGAAGAAGCACGTGCTTTTGGAACATTCGAACGGAACCATAAGCAAAAAGAAGCGTTGTGGCAATAACTAAACCTTGAGGAACAATGGTACTCGCAAGAGCTCCTATAATTTTAATAATAGAAAGCCCGGATTGCCCGAGGGAATCGCCCCGATAGACAATGTAAAAGATAACACCAATTAAAACATATCCGGAATATTTCACCATCTTTTCCACGGCGATTTGGATGGGGCTTAAATTCTCAGAATATCGTTTAATCTTCTCCGTCATTTTCGCAAGACGGCTTTCTTGAAATGTTGAATTTACCGAGACAGTGGCCGTGCCTGAGGTTACGATACTTCCGCCAAGCACTGTTTCTCCTACTTTTTTTAGAAAAGATAATGATTCCCCGGTAATGAGAGATTCGCTGACCTCAAAACTTTTTTCATCAATAACCGTTCCGTCACAAGGGACTTGATCTCCAAGATGAATAATAATTTTATCATTTTTTTGTATATCCTCCGGCGAAACCGACGTAGTACTCTCGTCATTATTTAAACGAAGAATTTTTACGACCGTTAGAAGACGCAGCCTTTCAAGAGTAAGCCATACATGAATATCTTGTGCCAAACCGAGCGAAATATTTACAAAAATAATAATGCCAAGAAAAATACCTTCTTTGGTATTTCCATAGTAGATAAGGAGAATCGAAACGGAGAAAATTATGGCATTAACAAGCAGAAAAACATTCCGGGCAAAAAGATGCCACAGTTCAAAGATTTTTTCTTTTTTTATGCCAAAAAACGTGTTCATGAGTATACAAACATTTTACCTCTTAATAATACCATAAAAAAAACTAAATAGGCCAAAGTCTTTGACAATTTCAAGATGTTGGAGTATCGTATTTGAGGGTATGTTCACTAAAAAACCGGGAGGTTTTCATGTTTTTAGATATAGCGAATGATGTCATCAATGATCATTTATTTTTATCCCTTGGAGTACTTTTAGTCGCAATAATAGGTTTCTCTCTTGTGAAATCAATATTCCATTTTACGATAAATAATTTCTTTCTTTCGAAGGAAGTAGATTTTGCAAAACTTATCTCTAAAGAAGAAATTAATTATTACGGAAACATTTCCGATATGTATGCGTACGGAATGGGGACAGACGCATTCGTCCCGGTAAAGCAATTTAAATTTGAATTTATAATGAATGATATTTTATATTTTCATTATGTCCCCTATAGACTTTACGAAAGAGCCGTCGAAGGGGGAAAATTAGCGATAGTTTATTCTACCACTCGATTGACGAAGGAAATCATTATTAAGGATATCTATTTTCTGAAAGGTAAAATAAATAAGTAAAAAAGTAAAACCGCCGAAGTTTTCGACGGTTTTTTATTTGCCCAAAGATTATGAAAACTATAAATAAACTTCAATCGCGCCTTCCCCGCCATCTTCTATTTTTGACTGGCTGAAAGAAATATTCTTTTCCTCTAAAATTGATTTAACAAAATCTCGAAGAACTCCTCCTTTTTCCCGAAAAGTACCCTTCCCTGTAATAATGCGAATATGGTGATACTTATTTTCAGAAAAAAGACTAAGCAAAATATCTTTTGCTTCATTACAGGTCTTCCCGTGAAGATCAAGGATATAATCAGGTATTTTTTGATACTTGTTCATAAACACAGTATATGCAAAAAGGCGGAATTTACAAAATATTTAATTCGGATACCAAATCATGATATAATTAAACCATGGAAAATGAAAAAACAAACTTTCGTATAATTTTTATTGTTATAAATACGGTTGTTCTCATTGCCCTATTTTTAGGCGCTTCATACGTGGGCTACCAATATTATCTCTCTCAAATAAATCTCAACATCGCAAAACAGGAACTTTCCGGTGCAAAGAAAATGTACCAAGCAAAAATCGCCCTACTTGAAACAGCTCTCGGTCAGAAAAATATCGAAAATGTCGGATTAAACCAAACACTCACATCAGAACAAAACAAGAACAACTTGTTTGAATCGCAAATACAAGCAATCGGAGGAACCGTGGGAACACTTACCAAACTTTCTCAAACAGATAAAGAATTATTACAGAAATATTCCAAAGTGTATTTTTTGAATGAGAATTATATACCACAAAACCTGATGGTCATTAATCCGAGCTATGTATATAATAAAAGTAAATTACAACAATTCCATACGAGCGCCTATCCATATCTCGTTCAAATGATGGAAGCGGCAACTTCGACAAACCCTCTGCTGGTTATCAGCGCTTACCGTTCATTCGGAGAACAGGCTTCGCTTAAAGCTAATTACCTTGTCACCTACGGAACGGGAGCAAATAAATTTTCCGCAGATCAGGGATTCTCAGAGCATGAACTTGGAACGACGGTTGACCTGACGACACCAAAGCTTGGCGCAGGTTTTACAAAATTTGATACGACTACCGCCTATGCATGGTTGAATGAAAACGCATACAAATACGGTTTCATTATTTCTTACCCAAAACAAAATACTTATTTTCAGTACGAACCATGGCATTGGCGCTTTGTGGGGATTGAACTGTCGGCGAAACTTCATAGTAGCAATCAATTCTTCTACGATCTTCCGCAGAGAGAAATTGATTCCTATCTCGTCTCCATTTTTTAATCTCCATAGATTAGTGATAAATCGCCAAATCATCAATACCATATATTTACCAAAACCACCTTCATTACGAAGGTGGCTTTTTAATATATTTTCTCGACCTAACTTTTAGTACTCCACGTAATTAATCAGCGTTCTCTTTGCTGAACAATCCACCGCTGTTCCTTGAGTACAAGTCCAATTCCACTTACCGGTCGTGTTGTTGGGGGTTACCGCAGATGCCGTACCGATTGAGCAAAGATTTGTCGTAGGTTTAAGCAACGAAGCTTTCCCATTAGCTGTACCGCATGATCCATTTAGTATAACGGAAATCGTCGCCGTTTTAGTAGTGGATCCTCCTAACCCGGTACAAGTGAGTGTGTAGGTTTTGTCTGCCGTGATATTGTTTACGGCGGTCGTTCCTCCTGTTGTATATATTGATCCAGACCAAGCTCCTGATGCAGTACACGATACCGCATTTGAAGCAGCTGACCAAGTGATATTGCTTGAACCACCTTGAGCTACTGTACTAGGTGAAGCGGTCAAAGTGAAGTCCGGCAGGGGAATTACTGTAACAATCACTGTATTACTGGTTGTTCCTCCGGGTCCGGTACAAGCGAGAGTGTAAGCGGTGGAAGTATTAGGATTAACAACAAAACTTGACCCGGTAGTAGAGATAAACGTTCCGCCGGATGCCGTGCAATAAGCCGAATTCGTGGGAGCTGACCATTGGAGAGTGCTTGAACCCCCCGGTGCTACAGAAGTAGGCGTGGCAGTAAAAGTGAACGCCGGTCGAGGAATTACGGTAACTGTTACCGAATGAGCAACCGTTCCTCCGGGTCCGGTACAAGTGAGAGTGTAAGTTTTATCGTTCCCGGTAGAGGTAACACCAAGGATTCCGCCTGCGATAGACCTATCTCCTAATGTTCCTCCACCTGTTGATGTACAGGATGTCGCGTTGGTGACGGCTGACCATTGAAGAGTACTCCAATCGCCGATTTTAATAGAGGTAGGTGAAGCGGTGAAGGTAAATGCAGGGAGATCAATGACAGTGTAAGGTGAGTCTATTTTTGATGTAAGGCAATCCATATCAATATCACACAAAGTTCCATAATTCAAACCATAATTCAGCCACCAGACATGATTGGTCATTACATGCCCTTTAATGACGGCGTTATACGTCCCTGCCACAGACGGAGCAGTCCATGTATTTGTGGTTTGATTAATTGTCCAATCTTCATGATTAAGATATGTCGGGACAGGGGTTTGGATCCAATAACCCGCTTGTAGACTTTTATTTTCCCCGTTAATATTTGCAACAGTATATAAACCCAACTCATTGAGACATGCCGCAGAAAAACTTTCTGAAGAGAGAGTCATCGTATCTCCCGGGTTATAATACGGCTTATCGTAATTCCATACATAGCTGATGTCAAAATAATTATGCACTGCATTCCAAGCAGGCATAACATAAGTATCAGCCTTCGCTGTCCCGGCAAAAGAGAAGATACCAAGCCCTAGCATTAATCCAAGAAAAACATTCATTCTTTGTGAAGCATTTCTTTTCTTCATAAAATACCAGATCATGGCTCCAATGATTAAGAGAAATACCACGTATAGGACAATTTCCGTTACGTTATTCGTTGAATTGTTCGAAAGATTGGCAACGTTTTTTGATTGGATATCGTATGATTTTTGCGCCAGGATTTTTCCGGAAGGATCGACAATCTTAACTGAAACCATTGGGTTTGCACAATTGTTGATAACAGAAAGAGCAATCTTTTCCACTCCTCCATTCGAACCCGACTCAATTTTCTTTGAATAATTAGCAATGCAGAGTTGCTTCTGATCGTTCAACAAAGACAACGAGAGAACTGTGCCTGTGGCAATCCGTGTCGGAGCAAGACGTGAATCAGGGAAGGCATCTGCTGGGCCGGACCATGTGAGTGTCAAATTAGCCGTGTCTCCTTTTGCATAGTAGTCTTTATCTAATACAAGATTTCCTATCGTCGCACTTGGCCCTTTCTGCACGAAGTGAAAAGTTACTGAAGGAGAAATTTGTTTACCTTCCGCGTCGGTAAAATATAAAACAGTGTCATATGCTTGTGGTTCAGCTATTTTTGGAATTTGAGAGGTAAAGTCTAATTTTTTGCCCGGCTCGACAACTATATCTTTTCCTTTTTCCGTCCCAACCTTTTTTCCAAAACTGGAGCGATAATACGTTTGAAAAAGTGGAGTTATTGTAATATTTTTCGCAGCTATGTTCTCAATAGAACAATGAGCGGTCAATGTTTCCTCCTGGGAAATATCAACGCCTTGTCTGATAGTATATTTTACGTCATCTCCTTTAACCGTCAAAAAGCATTGAGATGCGTCAAAAGAAACACCGCCTTCCGTTTTGGTTAGAGTAACTTCGGGAGATTGGAGAAAACCGAAAAGCATACCGTCGGAATTTCGAGCTTCAACCCGAAGACTATATTTTCCGCTCAAATACCCCTGTGCCACATAGGTAGCATTTTTATGAATCGTGGTTCCGGCGCCAAGAGAAAGTATGTCGTTTTCATACACTTTTTTATCTACTACGGTCAGCACACCCTTGCTGTTTTTTTGAAGAAGGCTAACGGAATAAATGACTTCGGGCTGAATACCTACGCGGTTAAAAACATCAAAAGCAATAGCAAAAGCATTTTCCTTTTGATTTACGATGGTAAGATTATATAGATTTACCGTAGCAATAATAGTTCCTTCGGTCGGTGTTGCTGGCCTTCCCTCTAGCGGTGGCAGTTCTCTCGCCGCAAACGCGGATGAAAAAGAAAGCGCAAAAATGATGATGGGCATTAAGAGAAAAATTCTCGACATCTGCGCAAAAAGTGTCTTCATAGTTTTATGATTACTTATAAAAAGGTTAATATTAATACTTTCAGTATATCATAGAAAAAATGGGGTCGGAAAAAAGTTATGCACATATTTTTACGATGCACGGCAAAATTAATTCTACCAACAAAAAACCCGCCGAAGCGGGATTTTTTGAGTATTAAATTTTTGAGACGGTAACTTTGGAAAAAATCTGTCGGTGACCTCTTTTCTTCAAGTAACGGCTTTTTTGTTTGTATTTAATGGTGGTAACTTTAGCATTTCGTCCATTACCTTCGTAAGCGCATTCAATGACCGTTCCTTCAATATACGGGGTGCCGATAGTAACTTCTCCGTCGTCTGAAGTCAAAAGAACCTTATCAAAAAGGACTTTGTCTCCCTCTTTTTCGACAGCAAGCTTCTCAACATGGAACGATTGTCCCTGTTCAATTCTGTACTGTTTACCTCCTGTTTCTATAATTGCGAATTTCATAGTTCTTACATCATACACTAATATCAATAAATTGCAAGCAAATAGAGCTCCTTTCCTTCGGATTACTCATTCCCGGGGTTTAAGGTGAAAAAACCCCACAAAAAAGGACTATTTTCGTTATTTTTTGGCGTTCCTTATCCCCTTTTTACACTTTAAGACGAAACCATGTCTTTTTGCCCGCTTTTACGACTTGTCCGTCTTTTGGAGATATTTGGGCGTGTTGGTCGGCAATCTTTTCATTACCGATAGTGATGGCTCCTTCGTCAAAAAGCCGGCGAATTTCCGTATTACTCTTCTCTTCGCCAAAGCATTTCTTCACGATAGCAAACGCTTCTATTTCTTCAGAACCAACGCTGATTTCAGGCATATTTTCAGGTACTCCTCCTTTCTGAAAAGTCTTCACAAATTCTTCTTCCGCATGAATAGCTTTTTCTTCTCCGTGATAGATAGATACGATCTCCTTGGCTAATCGCATTTTTGCATCGCGAGGATTTCCTCCCTTTTTAATTTTTGAGAAAATATCTTCTATCATATCGAGAGGTGTATAGGTGCAAAGCTCAAAGTATATCGGAAGCGCACTATCAGGAACGGACATTATTTTACCATACATATCAAAAGGCAAATCAGTAATCGCAACATAATTTCCCAAACTCTTGCTCATCTTTTCTTTTCCGTCTGTCCCGACCAAAAGTTCAAAAGACAAAACACTTTGTTCTTCGGAATGGTTCACTTTCATAACCTCACGGCCCATAAGCATATTAAAGGTCTGATCCGTACCGCCAACCTCAAGATCGCAACTTCCGTATATTTGAGAAAGTATAAACGAATCTATTCCCTGAATAACCGGGTATAACATTTCGTGCATATACAACTCCTCTCCATTTTTTATTCTTTCCTGAAACATATCTCGCTGAATAAGTCGTCCGTGTGTAATGTGACGAAGCGTCCAAAGTAACCCTCGAAAAGTGAGACTTTCGATAGATTCTCGATTGAGATGAGTTCTCTGCATACGAGTCTGCTCATACACCGCAGCTTTGGAAAGAAATGAGTTTGCAGGAAAAGTAAGAGATTTATCGCCTTCTGTCACGGTAACCGGATTCGGAGCAAAAATGTCGGCAACACCATAAAACCAATCGGAATTTCTTATCCATGAAAAAACGGAAGTATCGGTGCGGAGAATCTTGCCCACCTGATCGAGATACGTTTGCATGTTTTCCTCAATTTCATTTTGTTCCACTTCCGGGCGCACTTTGCTTTTCCCCGTCGGATCGCCGATTGAGGCGGTATAATCTCCAATCAGAAAAATAACTTTACAGCCGAGTTCTTGGAATCCGCGAAGTTTGCGCAAAATAACCGAGTGCCCTAAATGAATGTCCGGGCGAGTCGGATCAACTCCAAACTTTATGATAATGTCTTTTGAATATTCACCTTTTGCTTTTGCGAGCAATTTTTTACGAAAAGCATCGCCGGGATCAACGAACTGCCCCACCCCGCGGGTCAAAAGATCATCTATTTTTTTCTCAATTTCTTTAGTTTCCATACCATATAATTTACCACAAAAAAAACGCTCCCGCCACCCAAACCAAACAAAAATCTGTCCCGAGGTTCAACCTCTGAGACAGATTAAATTAATGTGTTGTAATATTTTTATTCTTCACTCATGAGTTCGACGAGGAATTTTGAGCCTTTGCCTTCTCCTTCCGACTCAATCCAAATACGCCCATGGTGCGCCTTAACGATTTCCTGCGCAATATAAAGTCCGATTCCGCTTCCGTCAGTATAAACCTTTTGCACTTCTTTTGCTCTACTGAATTTCTGAAAAAGATTACTTATCGTATCCTGCGAAAGCCCCATTCCCGTATCGGTGATAGTGATGAGAGTTTTACCGGTATCGGTGTCTTTCATAAGACGAACTTCAATACCTCCCGTCGCGGTATATTTTATTGCATTATCCAAAAGATTTGAAAATACCTGGCGAATCTTCCCGACATCTGCCGTAATATTATAAGTATCATAATTATCTGTCGTAAAATGAAGAAATAATTTCTTATCTTGAATGGGAACAAGGAATTCATCAAGAAGTGTTCCTATCATTTTTCTCATTTCTACGGTCTCAAACTTATATGACATTTTCCCCTGCTCAATATGACTAATAGTAAGAAAGTCATCAATGATTGCCGCCAATCGACGACCTGATTCATATACTTTAGTGACGACCTCTGAGGTTTTTACAGAAACCTGCCCGTATGTACCTTCGAGGAGCATAGAAGAATATCCGATGATAACCGTCACCGGCGTTCGAAGCTGATGCGAAGCGATAGAAACAAATTCGGATTTTTTCTTATCCATTTCACGAAGATGTTCATTTGCAACCTCAAGTTCTTCCGCGATTTTCCGAAGACTCTCACTTTGATCAATTTCACGATGGACGGTATTAATAAGAATGAGACCACCACCGACGACAAGAGCAAAAAGAATGCTGTTTACGACAAGGTCCATAATTGATCCTGAAAGGAAGAGACGCATAAGCATCGCCACCCAGAGAACAAAAGTGACCGATTCAACCGCAACAGATTTTATATTGAATAAATTATGTCTGATAGTTGAATATCCGACAAAAATGGTCATAATAACGGAAGTAACGGGCCCGAACCAGTAGAGATTCCACCAGCCAAAATATGGCAAAACAAGGTCTGTCATGACACAAATGAGCGAAGCAGAAAATGTTCCGGTAAAAAGAAAGAGAATTTGTTTTTTTACAATTGGACTTTCTGCACGATAATATTTTTCCAAAAGTAAATAAAAACAAGCAAAAAAATATATCAATATATACAAACCATAAAATATATATCCCGGACCAAAAATAAATTCCTTAACAGAAATACTGTCGGGTGGCGAAATGATAAAATCGGGAATATTTATTAAAACAACAATCCATATGTAAATGAGTATTGCGAGTATTTTTTTTCGCAAAGGCAAAAGAGAAACGCTTCCATCAATTGATTCAACAAGAAAAAATAGAAAAAAAGGAAAACTTGCCGCTGAAAGATAAAGACATTTTGAAATAATACTTACCAAAACCAAACTGGTGGAATAATAAAATATTGCCATGCTAAAAACCCAAAGAGAAACAGAAACAGCGAGAAGTGAGAAGAAAATATTTTTTTCCTTATGTCTGTCTGTAAAATAGATGAGAAGAGCAAAAACAAAATTAACTGTCCCGACAGAAAGAAGAAGAACATTCTTCATCTCCATTCCAATAAAAAAAGTAACGAGGTTCATAATTATAAAATAATTTTTCCCCAACTTCTGAGGGGGGCTCTTTTAAATCCATTTTCTCGAGCTAACCGGGCAATAGTATCTACATTCTCCAAACTCACATGCCCGACGGAAAAATCGTCATTGTATTTTTCTTTTGCGAGGATCATTGTTTCCGCCATACAAGAGAACGCTTCTCCTTTCGAAAGTCCCATTTTTGTCGTATACCCCACTCCTTCCGGCAGTTTAGATATAGCTCCGTCCACGACAACAACATCAGGTCTTTCTAGAGAGATTGATTTGGAAACATTTTGCGGTTGCGTCACATCATATATGATTGCATTTTTCTTGAGCTTTTCAGATGTAAGGATTGTTCCTTCCGCACTGGTTGCAACAACGACAACATCGACATCGGCCACTTGCGTTAAATTATCAGATACTTCAATTGATAAATTTGGATTTAATCGTATAAATTCCGCTTTTGCTTTTTGTAAATGTTCAGGCGTCCTTCCTATTAATATTGCATTTTGAACTCCTCCATCACGAATGAGTAATTTTGAAATACCGCTACCAATAGAGCCGGTCGCCCCGATGATTGCAAATTTCGCTTTCGACATATCAATATCTTTTTTTTGACAGATTGTTCGGATTCCCTCAAAGGCCATAAATACCGTAAGAGCGTTTCCGTTGGTAATTTTTGTTTTATACTTTCCGACCATATCTACGCCACCTGAAACAACAACCGAGGTTAAGGATCCAAGCCCGATAATACGATTACCACGATTTGATGCAAGTTTGACTCCTCTCTCCACTTCACGAGATGCTTTTTTCCTATCTTTCATCATATCTCGCCCGGTCATGGGAATAGCAATAATTTCTCCTTTTACCTCTTCCCCATCATTAGTTTTTAGTCCATAAATTTTCCCCACAACGAGAGGTCCCGTCATTAAAAGAATTTTTCTTAAAAGCCATTTGGGAATATATCGCGCTATGGGATATTTTACGTAAATATCTTCGAATCCTCGCGGGTGTATAAGAAAAGCAAAACGAAATTCTTTTAAGTTATTTTTTTTAATTAATTGATTCATAAAAAAATATTTATGAACATATCATGTTCATAAATATTATATCATATTAAGAAACTAAAAACACAGAAATTTATTTTTTTCTCAATTCTGCTTCTGGTTTTTTGACTATTGCCGAGATTACTTCAGAAATCCCACTTTGAAACTCCACCGCCGGTTCATAGTGCAAAATTTCTTTTGCCAAACTTCCATCAAGCATAATATCTTTTCCGAGCATTGATACGGAAGATACCGTTAAAAGTGGGCGCTTTTTGACGTGTCGGACTCTGGCCCAAGTTTCCATTACGTACGCCAGAATATAGGCAAGAAAATATGGAAGGCAAGGGATTTTTCTGTTCATGTGAACGGAATTTGATATTTTGTCAGTCAAATCTTTCCATGTCAGATGCCCGTCAACCGCAATAAAAATATTTTCTTTTTTTAATGTTGCCGTTCCTGCTTCTTTGATTAATCCCGCTAAATTATCGACATGAACAAAAGGAATATGATTCTCGGGGTTTCCAATAATCATCATCATTTTTTTTCTTGTTTGATACACTATTTCAGGAATAAAAGTAGAATCATTATATCCATATATCCAGCTTGGTCTGATAATAGCTACATCAATAAGTCCTTTTTTGTGGTAAGAAAGGAGCATTTCCTCCGCGACTCTCTTTGTTCCCGGATACCAATCGCGAGTTTGCACGAGGGGTGAATTTTCATTTTTTATTCCGCGTTGAGTAAAATCTATGACAAACAAAGTGCTAATAAAAACGAATTTTTTTACTCCACTTTTTATTGCTTCTTCAACAAGATTTCTCGTCCCCTCAACATGAACATCCCTATAAAGAGATTTCGGAGCCCAATCGGTAACCACACCGGCAAGATGATAGACGATATCAACTCCTTCTAGTTTTCCATTTAATGTTTCTTTTTTTGTGATATCCGCTCTCACAAAATCAATTCCGGAAAAATTATTTGGGATAGGCTCATCATTATAAACCATTGCCTTTATGGTGTAGTTATCAGGAGAGAATTTTTTTAACAACGCTTCCCCAAGAAACCCAACTGAGCCGGTTATAAAAACAGTTTGTTTATTTAGATTCATACTTAAAAAGTTTTTTGAATTATTTTTTAGAGTTCGGGATTTCTAGTATTTTTTTCATTATTCTTTCCTCGGCAATTTTCGAAAAATTTTCGGGAGTAGCATCGTCATATCCTGCAAAAATTTCCTCAGGATAGATTGGTTTACCAAAAGTAAGGATGGAATATCTTTTACGCAAGAAAAAATCTGAAGCACTCGTGTTTCCGTGACCGGATAAGTAAATAGGGATAACCGGTAGCCCTGTGGCTTTCACAAGCGCAACCACGCCGCCTCTAATTTCCGCAGGGTTATCATTGCGCTTTACTTTGCCTTCCGGAAAAATCTCAACATTTTTACCTTTCCTTAAAAATTCAATGTGACGACTAAGAGATTTATCAAAATCTTTAATCCCCTTTTCCACCGAGTAAGCCCCGATAAAACTGAATAACCACGGTCTATAAAAAAAACTTCTTGTTGTGTTTTGTTCTTTATAATACTTTCGTTTTAATGCAACACAATATATCGGTATATGTTTTGAGAAAATATTAAAAGCGCAAGAAGGCATCAGTGCGTCCATTTCACTTATGTGGTTAAGCGCAAAAATTACGTTTGTTGAAACATTTTCAAGATTTTCCTTTCCTCGAACCTCAAAGTGCAAAAAGAATTTAAAAATAGGAGTTAATAGTATCCATGCAATTCTTTGCCCAATCTCGGCGACCCAAGAAGGAAACTCAAAATTTGAATCATTTAATTCAGGTTTCATATTTTAACAATTAGAAATATTTGATTAACTATATATAGTATATCACAAAAATTATCAGTAATAAAAAACTCGTTGAAATTAATCAACGAGTTTTTGTTTTATATTCCCTCTCCTTTTAATTCTTCAAAAAGCTTTTGGGCTTTTTTGGAGAGTTTTTTCGGTAAATTAATATTGAGTTTAATGAGGAAATCTCCGCGACGGGTTTTATCTATCGGGACGCCTTTGCCTCTGACACGAAGGATTTCTCCGTGAGTAACTCCTTCGGGAATCTTTACGGAAATCTTTCCATCTAGTGTTTCAATGGGATATTCTGATCCGAGAAGCGCATCGGTTAATTTGATACCCAGGTCCATGACAAGATTGACGCCCTCCCGCTTTATGAAAGAATGCGGGGTGCAATGAATCTTAATGTAGAGGTCTCCTGAAACTCCGCCCGGCATGGCTTCACCTTTGGTGCTCATCCGAATAACTTCTCCATTTGAAATTCCTGCAGGGATAACAATTTTTATTTCTTCTTGTCCTTTCATCGCGCCCGCTCCGTAACACTTTCCGCATTTTTCAGTCGGGACTTCCCCTTTTCCTAAACAAGATGAACATTCGCGTACGGTACTAAATGTGCCGAACATTGTTTTCTTCGCATCGTGAACTTTTCCTTGTCCATTGCAGGGATCACATTTTTTCATCTTCGTACCGGGCTTCCCTCCTTTTCCGAGACATTCCGGACAGGTCATTGTTTTTGAAATCAAAACTTTTCGCTCGGTTCCAAAAATAGATTCAGCAAATGGAATTTCCAAGTCCATGGAAATATCACGACCGCGTTTAATTCTTCCTCTCTGTGCTCCACCGAAGAAATCACCGAAGATATCACCGAGGTCAAATTCCATTCCATTAAACCCTTGAGTCCCACCGTTCGCCTGTTGGAAGCCGCTAAAATCAAATCCTCCGAAACCTCCTTGTCCTTGATCTCCACCGTTGAAATTACTGCCATAGGTGTCGTAGGTGGCACGTTTGGTGTCATCAGAAAGAACCTGATAGGCTTCGTTAATCTCCTTAAATTTAGCCTCATTTCCACCCTGTTTATCAGGATGGTATTGGTGTGCGAGTTTGCGAAACGCCTTTTTAATATCGTCTTTGGTCGCACCTTTTGCGATACCGAGAATGTTGTAATAGTCTTTTCCCATATTGTTTTTATATTGATTGTATCAGCAATATACCACAAAACACCTTTTCAGACAATTTGACACAAGGCGACAAAATGTATATTATTTGAGCAGATAAATTTGCTTTTTTCAAAACAAAAAGGAGAATAAAATGACGCATTGGTATCTCGTAATTCCTCTCGTTACAATTTTTTTGGTTTTAATAGCCGGTTATCTTTCTAGGTTATATAATCGCTGTAAGAATTGCGGTTCAACAAAAGAAAGATTCAATTCCTATACCGAATCAGTTCAAGGTGACTTTGGAAGTAATCTAAAAAAGATAGAAATAACCTCATGTAAAAATTGCGGTTTAATTAAAAAGAAAAAAGAAAGGATAGTACCAAACTGGTAGTTACCACAACTCAATATCGTTAAAGGAGGAAAAATGGATAAAGAATTAAAAAGAACCATTGTGATTGGGATACTTGCCCTTATCATGATACCCATTTCGATTTATGCTTTACCAATGCTCGAAGTTATCGTTGAGAGACTTCTGCAATAATCAAAAACCCCGACAGTATGTCGGGGTTTTCTTTTTGTTTCTTATTCCTGATAATCAGCATCGCGGAATTTATCCTCTTTCTTTTCCTCGGTCGGTTGTTCACCGGCAGGAGCTTCCGTCTTTGGCGCTTCGGCTTTTGCCATAGCGTCACCGATTTTCATAAGTTCTTCAGAGAGTTCATTAACCGCTTTTTTAAGCACATCCTTATCGGTGCTTTCTTTCAATGCTTTGAGAGCCGTAATTTTTTCCTCTACTCCGGTTTTAATAGCGGCATCAACTTTATCTCCGGCATCTTTAAGAGCATTCTCCGCCGTGTAAATTAATGTTTCCGTATGATTCTTGAGTTCAATCATTTCCTGTTTTTCTTTATCGGCTTCCGCGTAGATTTCGGCATCTTTCTTCATCTTTTCAATATCCTCTTTAGAAAGACCTGATGATGCGGTGATACGAATTGATTGCTCTTTTCCCGTTGTTTTTTCTCTCGCTTTAACGGAGAGAATTCCGTTCACGTCGATGTCAAAAGTGACTTCAACCTGAGGCATTCCTCGGTGCGCCGGTGGAATTCCGTCCAAGATAAATCTTCCGAGAGATTTGTTGTCGGAAACCATCGGGCGTTCTCCTTGTACGATATGAATTTCAACGGAAGTTTGATTGTCGGCTGCAGTTGAAAATACTTGAGATTTTGATGCCGGAATGGTGGTGTTTCTTTCGATGAGTTTTGTTGCGACTCCTCCCATAGTTTCGATTCCGAGAGAAAGGGGGATAACATCGAGCAAAAGAACATCCTTCACATCTCCCTGCATAATTCCTCCTTGAATAGAAGCGCCGAGTGCGACAACTTCATCCGGATTAATGGAACGGTTCGGTTCTTTCCCAAAGAAATTCTTCACCGCGTTAACGATTGCGGGCATTCTTGTCTGTCCTCCAACCAATATGACCTCGTCGATTTCTGAAATTTTGAAATGGGATGCCTCCATGGCGCGTTTTGTGATTTCAATGGAACGGTCAATATATTTCTTTGCGAGATCCTCTAATTTTGCGCGAGAGAGTTTCAAGAGTAAATGTCTTGGGCCTGAAGCGTCGCTTGTAATGAACGGAATATTGATTTCAGATTCAGTTGATGTGGAAAGTTCATGTTTCGCTTTTTCTGCAGCTTCTTTCAAACGCTGAACAGCGAGAACGTCTTTAGTAATATCAATTCCCTGATCTTTTTTGAATTCATCTCCAATCCAGCGAATAATGTCTTGGTCGATATCTTCACCGCCCATGTGGACATCTCCGTCGGTTGATTTCACTTCAATGACATCATCTCCAACTTCAAGAACGGAAATATCAAAAGTACCACCTCCAAAGTCGTAAACAACGATCTTCTCATTTTTCTTTTTATTGAAACCATAAGCGAGAGCGGCGGCAGTCGGTTCATTGATAATACGGCGAACGTTGAATCCGGCAATTTCTCCGGCGTCTTTTGTAGCTTTTCTTTGAGAATCGCTGAAATATGCGGGAACGGTAATGATAGCTTCATCAATCTTTTCTCCTAATTTCGCTTCCGCATCTTGTTTTAATTTCTGAAGAACCATCGCGGAAATTTCCTGAGGGCGATAGAATTTATCATTCATTTTAACTTTTACGCCAATTCCATCATCAGCTTTTTCAATAGCGAAGGCGACAATACCCTTGTCTTTCTGTACCCCCTCATCGGTATATCCATGACCAATAAGTCTTTTGACTCCGTGGAGAGTATTTTGAGGATTAGTGACCGCCTGACGCTTTGCAACGGCACCAACAAGGCGCTCACCATTCTTGGCGATGGAAATAACGGAAGGAGTTGTGCGTGCTCCTTCAATATTCTCAATAATTTTCGCTTCTCCTCCCTGCATGATAGCCATTGCAGAGTTTGTTGTTCCTAAGTCGATTCCTAATATTTTTCCCATATAATTATTTTTTTATTATTTAAATTGTTTTTTCTTTTTTACTTGATGTACTCTTTTTTAAACTCTTATTACTCTTTATCGGGCTTTTTATCCCCGCCTTTATCTTTTTCTCTTTGCCTGTCGCACGCGGGGGCGCTTTCTCTTTGGGCAGTTCATCGTCATCAGTTTCATAATGGTCTTCTCTTCGTGTCATTCCCATAACCATTTCGTCGTTTACATAGGCCCGCATCGCCGAACAAAGAACGGCCTTTAACGTCATTCCCTCATGCTTCGCTTTTTCAAGCGCCGCATCCTTTAATTCAGGATCGCTCTTAAACACAATCTGAATCTCTTCGTGATGGATAACAATTTTCTTTACCATAAAATTATCGTATAGTTATAAACTATATTATAGCTATATCAAAAATTAAGTCAAGAGCATTTTTTTCAAAAAAAATACCGCTATTTCTAGCGGTATTTCTCTTTGAGTCTTTTACGTACGTATTTCAAATTCGTTATATGAAATATTTATATCTCGACATATTTTTAAAACCGTCCCCGCCATCACTTCTCCATTTCCGTGTTTTGGAACAACGGTAATTTTTCCTTCCTTATTTTCAAAAATTATGTGGCTTCCTCTTTGACGTTTTTCATTGTATCCGAAATGATTCAAAGCACATACGACTTGCTTAAATTTGAGGACTTTAGGCATATTCCATTTTATAAGGAATAACGCCCAAAAATCGGTTTTCACTTTTGATTATATTTAAAAACTTTTTTTCCCCGTAATGTTCTTTCAGTAATAACATTACTTCATTCAAATTTTTTACCGCTTCTTCCAGTGTCATTCCATCAGCATGAGCACCAATTATTCCCGGAATAGAAACGATAAAACCGCCGGAAAAATCTTTTTCCACAAGAATGTTGGCATCAAAAATTTTTTTATGAATTTTTGCAGTATTTTTCATAAACAAATAATACCATAAATATGAGTCAAAAACAATCAAAAAAATACCGCTATTTCTAGCGGTATTTCTCTTTGAGTTCTTTGTTCCGGCGGCTACTTACTCTCCCCCTTTCGGAGTACCATCAGTACTACAGCGCTTAACTTCTGAGTTCGGAATGGGATCAGGTGTGACCACTGCGTCAAGCCACCGAAACAAAAAACTCAAAGAGGTTTTTGTATATAAATTTTACAGAATCATTAGCAAGACTTATTTAATCAAAAATTATTTTCACACAAATGTTGTGATTTCCAACTTTCCTAATAGGAATCGATAAATTAGTACTTCTCGGCTCAACGCCTTACAGCGCTTACACCTAAAGCCTATCACGTAATCATCTCTTACGGATCTCAAACGATTCCTCATCTTGAAGCTGGCTTCCCTCTTAGATGCTTTCAGAGGTTATCCATTCCCGACATAGTTACTCGGCGGTGCTCCTGGCGGAACAGCCGATACACCAGAGGTCAGTTCATTCCGGTCCTCTCGTACTAGGAACAAATCTTCTCAAGAATCAACGCCTGCAGTAGATAGGAGACCAACCTGTCTCACGCTTGATACCATTCATTACTGAATGCAATGGACTATAATATAACCATAATTAATTGCTTAATTTTAGGTCGCTGACGTTTAGTCTCTACGGGTGATAATGAGTTTATAAAGTTATAAAGTTTATCAAGTTGTAAAGTAACGACGTTTCCGTCCGAACTTTATGAACTTTATGAACTTTTCACTTGATGAACTTATTTTCTTCCCTCGGTATTATCCTCGTCGTTTTAGTCTATAACCTAAAAGCTATAACCTAAAACCTCGTCCGGACTTCACCGATATAAGTCAACTTGATTCAAATATATTTCTATACTTGACCGCCGTGATTCGATTAATTCTATCTCTTTTATTATTTCTTCATTTAGACGAAAATTCCTCGCGGGATTCAAACTGTTCATAAACCGTAGTTTCGAAAGTTGATATCTCTCCGCGTTATTTTCTATTACACAATGTGGATATACCGTTTATAAACGGTTTGAACCCAGCTCGCGTATCATTTTAATTGGCGAACAGCCAAACCCTTGGGACCTTCTCCAGCCCCAGGATATGATGAGCCGACATCGAGGTGCCGAACTCCGCCGTCGATATGGACTCTTGGGCGGAACTAGCCTGTTATCCCCAGAGTAGCTTTTATCCGTTGAGCTTCCCCCGCATCTAATGCGAAAGGTCGGATCACTTAGCCCCGCTTTCGCGGCTGCTCGAGATGTACCTCTTACAGTGAGGCCAGCTTATGCCTATACACTATCTGCACTGTTTCCATTCGCGCCTAGCTGACCTTTGGGCTCCTCCGTTACTTTTTAGGAGGATAGCGCCCCACTAAAACTGCCCACCAGATACTGTCTCCGTACGTTTTTGCCGTACAG